>CAMTPD010000240.1 GCA_947074265.1 uncultured Porphyromonadaceae bacterium | reverse complement strand
GGTCGAAACTATGGCCGCCCTTGCTGTGCGTTTGTTCGTGCAACACAACTTCTTGAAACTCTTTTTCAGTAAAGCGTTCCGGATCGGCAAAGATCCAATTGAAGAATGAGAATGGCGCCATCTCGCCACGCGGAACATACAATGTGGTTTTGCCGTATTGTGTACGTTTACTTGCCAACCTGATACGCAACAGCATGCTAAGCTTTATCGCGAAGTTACCTATCAACAAGAGTGAAACACCGAGATAAGCATAGAGTAGATATTCTTGTATACTTTGATGCCAAAGCGGACCTGCTTGCGTCGACGTTACAACAAGCTCTTTGAGCTCGACGTAATAGTCTGCTGCATTTGAAAGAAGCGTTTGCTCTTTTACCCAATTATGAAATACAATAAAGGGATACATAAATGCAAACAAAATGCCCGATATCAATACGACACGTCTGATATGAAAGAATGTATCGTTACTGAAGCACAATTTGTACAGGATAAAAAAGCAGGCTAAAGCAATGTTTGCTTTGAAGAAGTATACAAGATCTAAATCCATAATAGTGAACGTTTGATTACTGTTCTTTCTCTTTCTCGATAATCGACATGATCTCTTTCAATTCTTCGGCCGAGATCTTCTCATCTTTCGCAAAGAAAGAAACCATCGACTTGTAAGAGTTTGCGAAGTATTTATTCACAAAGTTAGACATTGAGTTACGCTTATAAGCATCTTGCTGAATAAGCGGCGCATAAAAGTAAGTATTCCCATAAAGCTTGGCTTTTACATATCCTTTGCGCTCTAAGTTCTTCACGATAGATGCTAATGTGGTATAAGGCGGTTTCGGATCCGGGTATTGATTTAGAAAATCTTTAATTACCCCTCCTTCAAGCTTCCACACGATAAGCATTGCTTCTTCTTCTTGAAATGTAAGTTTTTCCATGACTATGTTTTTATTTGACTATCCTACAAACATACGTAACACTCGTATCTACGCAAATTTTATTTAATAAAGATTGTTAACAAAGAACATTGCAACGAAAGCAACGGATAGCGTATTCCACTATCCGTCAACTTCGTTTTGTTTTCTGATTTGTTCCTTAATCGTAATTTGCCTTGCTCTTATTTAATCGGTTTAACGGTTTTTACAGAGTCTGCTTTTGCATCCCCTTGCAATCTAAATTGTACGGGAACTGTGTATTTTACGTTTACAGGTACTCCACGTTGTGAACCCGGCTTCCAATTAGGCATACTGCTTACCACACGTATTGCTTCTGCATCCAAAGAAGGATCTACACCTTTTACCACTTTTGGTTTCACTATTTTGCCCTCTTTGTTTACAATAAACTGTACCACAACACGGCCTTGAATTCCATTTTGCTGTGCTACTACCGGATACTTAACATGGCTCGCAATAAATTTCATCAGCTCCCCTTGTCCGCCCGGAAACACCGGCATATCTTCTACCGTTACAAAGACTTCTCCCAAATCGTCATCTTGAGGTTCTTGCTTTTTCTTCTGGTCTTGCATAACCGGACTTACCTCAACGGCTTCGCGGGTTGTCTTTACCGCGGTTGGAAACACGGCGGCCGTCAAATCTTGAAACGGTTCCATCTCGGGAGCTTCCTTGATTTCTGTAACTACGGATGTCGCAATGCGGGTAACCGATTCCAGGGTGTTTACTGCGATGAATGACAAACAGAATGGGATAAACAGTGCGTATTTTGCGCCTGATATATTCTTTGATCTCTTTTGATTCAACATAATGATTCGATTTTTCAAGTTGCAATAATTAAATCCGGTATTCAGGGTAGTAAGCGGTACTCCGCATGCTACCTCGACGAGATGGTATTGGTATGATCGCTTGTCTACCCCCGATGATACGACCGAATGGTCGGCTATGTACTCAAGGTTTTGTTCGATTTCATGCTTGAGTAACCATGCTATCGGGTTGAGCCAACAAGTTATTTTTACCAATTCTGCGACCAAAAGATCAAAACTGTGCCACTCTCTGCAGTGAGTAGACTCGTGCTTGACGATTTCTTTGAGTTCACATTCCGAATACATACTTGGGTTTAAAAAGATCCATCCGAAAAAAGAAAAAGGCGCCATCTCTTTGCGGGGTAGATACATTGTAGTCCCTTTGTAACTGATCTTGTTACTCGACAGTTTTATCTGTACCAGCGTTTTGCATTTGAGTAGAAACAAACCGGCAAATAATAAACTGATGATCCAATAAAGACTTGTTGCATAGTTGGTCATCTGAAACATGTCGCTTTGATTCCCTTCTGCTGCTGTAACAACAAACTCTTTCAACTCTGTGTAGTAAACTGCCGCTCCGGTAAAAATGCGCTGCTCTGCAACCCAGTTGTTGAGCTCTATAAACGGATACGCAAATGCGAATGCAATACCTGCGAGCAATAGAAACCTGCGTAGCTTGAAAAAGGTATCTTTGCCGAAAAACAGTTTATATACGAGATAGAAACTAGTCAAAGCCACGTTCACTTTGAGTAAGTATAGAAGATCGATATTCATAATCGTTTCGATTAATGCGTGTTGTTTTCGTGCTTCTCTTCTATGTGAGAGAGAATCTCTTTGAGTTCGTCGGTAGAGATGTTGTCGTCTTTCACAAAGAAAGATATCATGGACTTGTACGAGTCGGCGAAATATCTTTTCACAAACCCCGAAAGGGAGCTGCGTTTGTATTCCTGCTCGTCGATAAGAGGAGAATAATAGTACGTGGGACCGTATCGCTTGGTTTGCAAGAACCCTTTACGTTCTAGGTTTTTCATCACCGAGGCCAATGTTGTATACGGTGGCTTCGGCTCGGGATATTCATTGAGGAAGTCTTTGGTGACTCCCCCGCCCAGGTGCCATACGATAAGCATAGCTTCCTCTTCTACTGCTGTTAGTTTTTCCATAAACTCAATGTATTACGACTATAATGCAAACATACGAATACGTCGTATTGTTGTGTATTTTATGCAATTAAATAACGTTAATGCGCGTGATTATTTTCTATGAGACATAAAAAAAGCCTTTGCAAACGGGGGAAATCCCGGTTTACAAAGGCTTTGAAATAGGCATCGAAACTTTATTGTTCGACGTAGACTTTTAGCATACGGATGTCTTTCTTTGGGCGATCATTCAAATCGGTTTCCTGATTGGCTATAATGTCTAACACATCATATCCTTCGATCAACTGACCGAAGATCGTATAGTCGTCGGTCAAATAATGGCAACCGCCCACGGTGGTGTATGCTTCTTTTTCTTCCGGAGTAAACAGCAAGTGTCCGGGAGTTGCGCGCAGTACCGAATCGACTTTCGCATTGATTTCAACCACGCGTTTGTTGTATTCTTCAGGATTGGCCAACTTAAGAGAGTCCATCTCTGCTTTTACCGGTTTGTAAAAACGGTCCATTGCTTTGCGTTTGATGGGATTGTTCTTTTCGCGCTCCATGTTGGTGATTTCCGCTTCAGGGTATACTCTGCCCGAAACAATGAAGAACTGCGACATATCGGAACGTTTCTCCGGATTCACATCATCTCCGTGTCGTGGTGCGGCCAAAGCTCCTTTTTTAGGAAAGTAATGCGGTTTCATCTCGGAAGGTATCTCCATCGATCGGTCGAAGTAACCGACTTTCATTCCGGGAGGTGCCGCTTTTGAGTCTTGAGCTCCTCCTTGTACAATAAAATAGCTGATGGTGCGATAGAATAATGTCTCGTCGAAATATCCGTCACGTACCAACTTTAGGAAGTATTCTTTGTGACGTGGCACATCATCATGCAACTTGATCTTCATCGTACCTACGTTTGTTTTAATCACGACGACTTCTGCAAATGCAGAAAGCGAACAACCAACTAAAACGGCTAATAAGCATAATTTCTTCAGCAATCTCATAACGTTATAATGAATTGATCTTTTTGTTTACCTATACACAAATATAGTATTTATTTTTCGATAAAATGATTTGCCTTTGTTACAGATACACTATATTTAAGCCTCAATAACAATTACTTAATTTAATGTTTTGTTACCATGAAACACTTCTTATCGCTGGCAATGGCAACGCTATTGTCTCT
>CAMTPD010000239.1 GCA_947074265.1 uncultured Porphyromonadaceae bacterium | reverse complement strand
ATACGAGATTATCCGGAGTGACTGGAGTTCAGACGTGTGCTCTTCCGATCTGCAAGCGTTAGCAAAAGCAAATGCGCGTGAAATTGCTCCAGGACTAATTCTTTTTGATACACCTAAAGATTTTGTTCCTAAAATTGGCAATACGCTGACATTGCGCGATGTAATTAGAGATCAAGTCGGTGCTTTTATTCTTGAAAGTAAAAATATCGAATTGGAAAATATAAACATGCGTTACATGCATGGGCTAGGCATCGTAAGTCAGTTTGTTGATAATATAACAATGAATAATGTACGTTGTATGCCCGACTCATCGAGTGGACGCATATTAGCGGCTTCGGCAGATATGATGCATTTCTCGGGTTGTAAAGGTAAAGTGCGAATCTTGAATTGTGTATTTGAGGGTGCACACGATGATCCTATTAATGTACATGGAACTAATTTGAGAATTATCGAAAAGATCGCTCCTTGTACGTATAAGCTTCGTTTTATGCATGAGCAGAGTTATGGTTTTAATGCATTCTTTGAGGGAGATCAGGTTGCTTTTGTCAGTGCGAAGTCAATGTTGCGAATAGACTCAGCAACAGTGAAGCAAGTAGAACATTTGTCTGATAGAGAATTGCAACTTGTTTTAGACAAGGAACTTCCTTCTGAATGTGTTTTAGGGCAAGATTGTCTTGAAAATATAACATGGACTCCGGAATTAGAGGTTCGTCATTGTAGCTTTTCTCGAACAAGTACACGCGGTTTGTTAGTGACAACCCCTCGAAAAGTTGTTATTGACAACAATGTGTTTCGTAAAACGGGTATGAGTGCTATTTTGATTGAAGGAGATGCAGAAGGTTGGTTTGAATCCGGTCCGGTCAAAGATGTTACAATCTCTAATAATACATTTATAGATTGTGCATATCAAGGAGGTCCCGGTAATGCAGTAATTGCATTACATCCTTCAAATACTGAATTAGATGCGAGTAAGCCGGTGCATCGTAATGTGAGGATTGTAGGAAATAAATTTTATGTGTTCGATTATCCGATTCTTTATGCCAAGAGCACAGACCATTTAGTATTTGAGGATAACGAGATTATAAGAACAACGCAAATGACACCTTCATCGGGCAATAAATCTGGAATTTTACTAAATGCTTGCCGTAATGTGCGGATAAAGAATAATTTGTTTGAAGGAGATGTATTGGGACCAACTATTCGTCTCGAGAATATGAAAAAAAGTTATGTCAAGAAAGACAGGGGCTTTACATTTGCCGATTGAAAAAACAGACAATAATAAACGAACCAATAATTGCTAATCAGTGAAAACTAAACTATGTGTTGTCGCATCTTCGGTGCTGACAATTGCAGCATCTTTGCTGTATGGCGGATGTGCATTTGAAAAAGAGTCGAGAATGGCTCCATATACCTATTCTGTACCAGATAGTGCATGGAATGAAGGATTCGGTAATCATCGAGCTATGATAAGAGTAGACGCACCTTGTGATGTGGCTAATCTTAGATTTGAATGGCGCAGACCTGATGCTTCTGTCGATAAAAAGCGATTCCTAATTGTGAATGCCTCTACCGGAGATACCATTCAGAACATTCTTCGTAACGAGGTAAATAATGAATATTGTGATCTTTCTTTTGGGCCTATTGAAACATCCGGAAATTATTATTTCTACTATTTGCCATACTTGGTGCAACCGGGACATGGAATGTACTATAGGGGTTATGAGGCCATTGAGGAAGTACCTGCAGAAGAGTGGCTAAGTAAGGTGAAAGCCGAAACACAGAGCAAGGCAACAATAACGGGTGTACAGTCGCGAACTGCTTTTGATAGCTTTTATCCAATGGAGGTGTGTGCAACTATAGCCGAAATTAATGCATACACATCAAAGCATGACAAACTATTTTATCTTTTCTCCGAGGATAGGAAATATCCTATACGTATGCAAAAGCAAGTGCCATATAAGTGGATTGTTGGCGATGAGCAGATCGGAGTTGACGGTATAGCTTTGCAAAATGAGTATTATACATTTCAGGTAGGTGTTTGGTCTCCTAAAGATTCATTGGATCATTTAGGTTATTCTGTAACTCCTCTTGTTTGTGGAAAGGATACGATTCATACCACAGCTATTACGTGTTTTAATTTGGAAGGAATAGATCCGTACGGAGTTGCTTTTGAGAAAAATATAGGAGTGCCGGTTGGTAGCGTACAGCCGCTATGGTTTGGAGTAGACATCTCCGAAACTCAATCGGCAGGAACGTACAAAGGGTTGGTTACAATAACCGATGGAAAGAATCGCTCAGAGACACTTCCGATACAGTTAAATGTAAAAGGAGAGATAATAGCAGATCGAGGAGATAGTGAACCTTGGAGACATAGCCGCTTACGTTGGCTCAACTCGAAGTTAGGATTGGAATCAACACCTACTTCCGGTTATGAACCATTACTTGTAATGAACAATAAAGTGTCATGCATTGGACGAAATATAACAGTTAATGAATCCACGTTATTGCCGGATCAGGTTGATGCGTGGGGACAAGAGTTGCTTGCTTCACCTGTTCGTTTTATCATCGAGACATCAAAAGGTGTAAAAAATCTAGACGGTACAATTGTCAATCAAGACATCGAGTCGGGACGATTAAAAGGTCTGTTGATCGCCGAAGATGGAGATATTCGCGTTGAAGTAACAGGTACGATGGAATTTGACGGTTGGATAAATTATGTCTATACGATTAAGCCAAAACAAGAACTAGATATTAAAGATATACGATTAGAATTGCCATTAAATAGCAAAGAAGCACCTTTGTTTATGGGTATGGGACTTCCCGGTCAAGCTACACCATCTTCGTATGCAGGAAAATGGGATGCTCCCGAGAAGACGGCACAAACCTATGGAGCCTCACTTACTACATCAAAGCAGCAAGCTTGGTTGTGGCCTTTCGATAGCTTTTGGTTAGGATCAGCTCATGCAGGTATCCACTGTGAATTACGTGGTACAACCTATTCCGGGCCCTTGTTAAACTTATACCGTCCCGCATATCCTGCTAGTTGGTATAATGCCGGAAAGGGAGGCTTTAGGTTAGACACGCATAATGGAACAACCAAAGCTACAGTTTACTCAGGTGCTCGCACATTACCAAAAGACTCTATTCTCTCTTTTGATTTTGCTTTATTGATAACACCGGTGAAAGCAGTGAATACTGAAAGTCAATTTAGAGATCGATATTATCACAATGGTGGTAAACCTGTTCCAACGGATGAGGATGTAGCTGCCGGAGTGAAAGTTATAAATATCCACCATGCAAATGAATACAATCCGTATATCAATTATCCATTCTTGACTTGTGATAAGATGTCTCGTTTTACAAATGAATGGCATGAGAAAGGATGTAAAGTCAAACTATATTATACGGTGCGAGAGTTGACAAATGCAACTCCGGAACTGTGGGCATTGCGTAGTTTAGGTAATGAAATATTAGGCGATGGTCAAGGCGGAGGGTTTCCTTGGTGTCAGGAACACTTGGTTACAGGTTATACTCCACAGTGGTATCAACACTTCGAGCATTTGGATGAACTAGGACTTACTGCGGATGCTTCTATTCTTACTTCTACTGGAGATTCTCGTTGGTATAATTACTACGTTGAAGGATTAGCCTGGATGGTAAAGAATATGGATATTGACGGAATTTACCTAGACGATGTTGCCTTTGATCGTCGTATTTTGCAACGAATGCGTAGAGCTATGGATGGAGTTAAGCCGGGATGTATTATTGATTTACATTCGAATACAGGTTTTTCAAAAGGTCCGGCAATGCAATATGCCGAGTTTTTTCCTTATGTCGATAAGCTTTGGTTTGGCGAAAGTTTTGTGTACGATAAGATGACACCAGAAAACTGGTTAGTTGAATCATCCGGTATTCCTTTTGGGTTAATGGGAGATATGCTTCATGCGGGAGGAAATAAATGGCTTGGTATGCAGTATGGTATGACGGTACGTCATCCGTGGCTAACAGAAGGAGTGGTTTGTGATCCGCGACTGGTATGGAAGATTTGGGATGACTTTGATATTGA
>CAMTPD010000238.1 GCA_947074265.1 uncultured Porphyromonadaceae bacterium | reverse complement strand
CATACGAGATTCTCCGGAGTGACTGGAGTTCGGACGTGTGCTCTTCCGATCTGAAAGCGGAATATCCACTTTCAGAGATAATGGAGGTTTATGGGAGCAATATAAAATCGAAGATGTTGCTACTCCCGAAGGATTTCATGCAAATCCTAAACTTGTCCTTGATTTTTATAACCAACGCAGACGTCAATTGTTTCAGGTTAAACCCAATAAAGGACACATCGGATTGGCCGAACTTGAAAAGATCTTTAATGTACAAATTATTACACAAAACGTAGACAACCTACACGAGCGTGCAGGCAATACTTCTATTATACATTTACATGGTGAGTTATTGAAGGTAAGATCGTCTGCTGATCCTGAACTTATTTATGAATTAAATGAGGAAGCTCCTGATATACAACTGGGTGATCTTTGTGAGAAAGGCTCTCAACTACGCCCCCACATTGTATGGTTTGGGGAAGCTGTCCCCATGATCGAACCTGCTATAAAATGGGTAGAAGATGCTGACATCTTCGTTGTTATCGGTACCTCTCTTAATGTATATCCGGCGGCAGGCTTACTTTCGTACGCAAAGAAAGGAACACCTATCTTCTTAATTGATCCGAATGAAGTGCGTACCAACCGCAGCGACATTACATTTATACAAAAGACAGCATCGGAAGGTGTAGAAGAACTATCAGAGCGATTGCGAGCATATGTCTAAAAATGTAGCATATTATCAATCACCGGTAGGTGTATTACAAATTATATCAAACGGATCAGCCATCACGGCAATCCGTTTCGTTGATGAAAAACCAAAGGAAGAATCACACTCTAAATGTTCAATAATCGAACAAGCGATTACACAGCTACAGGAATATTTCGATCAAAAACGCAGTGTATTTGACCTACCTCTATCTCCCGAAGGCGGCACTCCTTTTATGCAACACGTGTGGCAACAACTTTCAATCGTAGTCTACGGGACCACAACATCTTACAAACAGATTGCAACAGCTTGCGGCAACCCGAAAGCTTTTCGGGCAGTAGGTACTGCCATTGGAAAGAATCCGATTGCCATTATCATACCGTGTCATCGTGTTGTTCCGGCATCGGGCGGAATCGGAAACTATGCATATGGTAAATCCATTAAAAATAAACTTTTGAAACTTGAATTTAGAAGCATTAAATAATTCATCCTAACAAATCATAATCAAAAGTCAATTTAACACACGTTTCCACAACTTATAAACGAAAAAACCTACATATTGATATCTTTGCGATATAATAAAGAACAAATTATAATCACAATGACTCGTAAACCCGGCATATTACTATCACTATTGCCCATTATAGCCCTCGTAATTCTGCTTATCATTACCGTAAGTATATTTAATAACAACGCACTTAGCGGTGCAAGCCAAATTATACTTTTAATCGCAACAGCATTCTGCTGCGCAATTAGTGTAGGCTATCTCAAAATAAGCTGGAAAACCCTTGAACATGCTATGGTAAACAATATCGATAGTGTAGCTCCTTCCATCTTGATCTTATTAATGATTGGAGCAGTTGCCGGCACATGGATGGTCAGCGGCGTAGTGCCTACGCTTATATATTACGGAATGCAAATTATACATCCGAGCTTTTTTCTAGCCTCCACATGTGTGATCTGTGCCATTGTATCTTTAATGACCGGAAGTTCCTGGACTACCATTGCAACCATTGGTATAGCCCTTTTGGGTATTGGCAAAGTACAAGGTTTCTCGGAAGGATGGATTGCCGGAGCAATTATATCGGGAGCTTACTTCGGTGATAAAATGTCGCCATTGTCTGATACAACTGTGCTTGCTGCATCGGTTGCGGAGACTCCACTTTTTCGACACATTCGCTATATGTTGATTACAACCGTACCCACAATGATCATTACGCTGATCATTTTTGCGGTCTTTGGTTTTAGCAGCGAAGTTGCAAATACAGCAGAGATTGAACGATTTAATACCGCTGTAGAACAAACATTCAATATTTCTCCTTGGTTATTAGTAGTACCGGCAATTACGATGTTGATGATCGCAAAAAAGATCCCTTCTATCGTAACATTATTTGTTTCGGCAGCTTTAGCACTTGTAGCAACGTATATTTTCCAGCCTGAATTAATTAAGCAAATTGCAGGAAGCGAATATACCGGAGCCGCTGCAAGCTATGCCGGAGGGTTGAAGATTCTTTTCGGATCTACACAAATCGAGAGCGGATTTCAAGACTTGAACGAATTGATTGCTACCCGTGGTATGGGCGGCATGTTGAATACTATTTGGTTGATCATTTGCGCCATGTGTTTTGGCGGAGCAATGACAGCTAGTGGTATGTTGGGTACTATCACGTCGATGTTTATCCGTTTTATGACCAATACATTTGGCACGGTAGCATCCACTGTGGCATCTGGTCTTTTACTTAATCTTACGGCATCAGACCAGTATATTGCTATTATCTTGAACGGTAATATGTTTAAGTCGATATACGACAAAGACGGTTACGAAGACCGACTGCTAAGCCGTACGTTGGAAGATTCCATTACGGTAACCTCTGCATTGATTCCGTGGAATACGTGTGGTATGACACAGTCTACCATCCTAAACGTACCTACGTTAACATATCTTCCCTATTGTTTCTTTAATTTGATAAGCCCGATAATGACCTTGATCATTGCGGCTTTAGGTTATAAAATAAAACGTATAAAGTATGAGAAAAGTTAAGCTATCCCTTCTGGGTAAGGTGATACTGGCCATAGCGGCGGGCGTGCTGCTAGGTCAGTTCTTACCGGTATCAATCGCGAGAATCTTTGTAACCTTCAATTCCCTTTTCGGGTCGTTTCTTAGTTTTAGTATACCACTTATCATTGTAGGTCTTGTAGCACCTGCCATTGGTGAGTTGGGCAAAGGCGCGGGCAAACTTCTTTTCATTACCGCCCTTATCGCATACGGATCCACACTTTTCTCAGGCTTCTTTACTTACTTTGCCAGCGACACTATCTTTCCGCATATCCTGCCGGCAAACTCAGAGTTAAGTAACATTGATAATCCTGAAGATTTCCTTTTACTTCCTTACTTCAAGGTAGCGATGCCACCAATTATGGATATCATGACAGCATTGATTATGTCGTTTGTTATCGGACTTGGTATATCATCCATTAGCGGCACCAAACTAAAAGGTGTGGCAAATGATTTTAAAGACATCGTAGACTTACTCATTTCGAAAGTAATTATCCCATTATTGCCCTTGCATATCTTCGGTATATTCCTCAATATGACCGTAAGCGGGCAAGTATTTCAAATCATCTTCTTATTCCTCAAAGTCATTGGTATCATCTTTGCACTGCATATCTTGCTACTGTTAATTCAGTTCACGATAGCCGGAGCAGTTGCCAAACGTAATCCGTTCAAGCTATTGATCAATATGCTGCCGGCTTATATGACGGCACTCGGAACACAATCGTCGGCTGCAACCATACCGGTAACAATGAATCAGGCAATCAAAAACGGGGTGCGCGAAAACGTAGCCATCTTTACCGTTCCATTGTGTGCAACCATTCACCTGGCAGGAAGTACGATGAAAATTGTGAGCTGTGCGCTTGCCATCATGATCATGTCGGGCATGCCGTTTGACTTCGCAACCATTGCCAGCTTCGTTATGATGCTTGGTATCACCATGGTAGCAGCACCCGGCGTACCGGGCGGAGCCATTATGGCCGCATTGGGACTACTGCAAACAATGCTCGGATTCAATGAAACAGCTCAAGCATTGATGATTGCATTATATATTGCAATGGATAGTTTCGGTACTGCATGTAATGTAACCGGCGACGGAGCCATTGCTGTAATCGTAGATAAGATTGCGGGCAAACTAAATCGTACAGAAAAAAGTCACGAGGAAAGGTACGCTGAAATCTACAACGAAACCGTGTAGAATCGCAACAAATACCCAGTCTTTTCCCGAATAACGGGTAATGACAGGAAGCGTAGTATCCATTGTAGTAGCACCGCCTGCTGCAATGGGTGCCAGCTTTCCAAAAAAGGTAGCTAATAAAGGGGCACAC
>CAMTPD010000237.1 GCA_947074265.1 uncultured Porphyromonadaceae bacterium | reverse complement strand
TGATACGACGTGTAGGACTAATAATACAGCTGATCGCATGCGTGTTTTTTCTTTCTGTAACTTATTTGTTGAATAGACAGCTGGTTTATATACAGCAAACAGATCTGGGTTTTGAAACCGAAAATATCATTGAAATATACATAAATCCATTTGCTGAAAACTCAACTGCTTTTCTTGATGAGATAACTCTTCTTCCAATGATAGAAAGCAGAACAGTATCTTCTCTTCCTTTTTTACACAATGAGTCGTTCAGCACAAATCTGCTACTTGAATGGGAGGGCAAAGCAAAAGATATAGACGTTGAAGGGCTTGTTGTGATAGAGTTGAGTGAAAAAGGGGACTCTATTTTTGATTTTCGCTTAAAAGATGGCCGAATGTTTACTGAACAAGATTGGCTTACTTCTGAAAACAGGCAGAAAGATGTACTGGGGAATTCAATTTTAAATAAAGTATTAATCAATGAGTTTGCCGCGAAAGTAATGGGCTTTGAGCATCCTGTGGGACAAATAGTTCGTATTCCATTTGGATTATTTGAAGGTGGGACGCTAAAACAATATTACTATGATTATGAGATAATAGGGGTTGTCCGTGATTTTTATTCTTGTGGAATGAAGCAACGAATAGGACCAAACGTCATAATGCAAAATTCGAGACTTATGCAGTCTTTTCATTATTTAAAAGTAATGAAAGGGACAGAGCTTGAATGTTTGGCCGCTATTGAGCGTATAGCGCAGAAGTGCAAATGGACGTATGATAAGAGAAATACAAGACCAATCCTGTTGAAGGATAAATTCAAGGATTTGAATAACGGTGAGATTTCGTCTTTTCGTTTGTTTTTTGCATTAACAGTCGTTACGCTTATTGTATCGTTGATAGGGCTGTATGCGATAACAATGACTGCTCTGGAGCATAGGCGAAAAGAGATTGCAATAAGAAAGATAATGGGAGGTAGGGTATTTACCATTATAGTAATGTTTGTCAGAGAATATTTTCTTGTCATTTTATATGCTGTAATTATAGGATTTCCGTTGTCATTTATTGTTGCTCAGCGGTGGTTAGAACAGTATGTATATCGAACTACAATAGAAATAACGGATTTTGTATTCTTGTTTGTTGTCATCACACTCCTTGTGTTCCTTACGGTTTTGAGAATCGTGATAAGAGCTGCTAATCAAAATCCGGCAGACGTAATTAAATCAGAGTAATATCATTTAAAACATATAATTATGATTAGAACAATTAATTTACAGAAGATTTTTCGTACAGATGAGGTTGAAACTTGGGCTTTGAATGGAGTTGATCTAGAGATTAAAGAAGGTGAGTTTGCTGCTATTATGGGGCCGTCAGGTTGTGGAAAGTCAACATTGCTAAACATCCTAGGGTTGCTCGATAATCCGACCGGTGGACAGTTCTTTTTGAATGGAGTAGATGTAGCTCATTATACAGAGGCTAAACGTACAGACTTAAGAAAAGGAATGATTGGTTTTGTCTTTCAGAGTTTTAATTTGATTGATGAATTGGATGTGTTTGAGAATATTGAGTTGCCTTTGTTATACATGGGAGTATCTGCATCTGAGCGAAAAAGACGTGTGGCTGAAGTGATGACGCGAATGGATATTGGGCATAGAGCTAAGCATTTTCCGCAGCAATTGTCGGGCGGTCAGCAGCAACGTGTCGCAATTGCTCGTGCAGTAGTTGCAAATCCAAAGCTTATTCTTGCCGATGAACCAACGGGGAATTTAGATTCTAAGAATGGTAAAGAAGTAATGGCGCTTTTATCAGAATTAAATACAGAAGGTACTACGATTGTAATGGTTACTCACTCACATCATGACGCCGGTTATGCAAAACGGATAATTAATTTGTTTGACGGACAGGTTGTTAATGAAATTGTTGACTAGTGTTTTTGAATGTGCGAAATGATCACGAAAATAGATATGATAGTGTTAGATGTACCTCTAGCCGAGAAATAGAATATATTAATTATTTTTAATCAAACCAGCCGTCTAAATAATATATAATCTTACGTCTAAAAGTGTATCTTTGCTTCTACCATAGAAAAACATTTGACAATGACACTGATATCAAATACAAAAAAGATTTTGCTGCTTGCAGCAATTAACGTACTGTCTTTAAGTGCGACAGATGTTAATTTTCCGACTTCGATTCAAAAAATCGGAGAGAATATTGTAGCTATATCAAATAAAGGCAAATCAAATGTTGACTTAATAGATGTTCAAAGTGGTAATGTGATTAAATCAATAGATCTTAAATTTGCTCCAACAGGTTTGGCAAATAACAAAGATTATTTATTTGTTACAGCATCAGATCTACAAGGTGTAGTTTATATAATTAGTCTGCAAAGCGGGACTATTGAAGCTGAGATTCCAGTTGGAATGGGTGCTTGTAGTCCTGTTTTATCAGTAGATGGTTCAAAACTTTATGTTTGTAATCGCTATAAGAACTCTGTTTCGGAGATTGATTTGTCTTCTAAAAAAGTAATACGTACAGTTGATGTGTTGCGAGAACCGAATAATATCGTGTTTAGCAATGATGGAAAGCGTATGTTTGTTACCAACTTCTTGCCGGCTCAACGTGCTGATGTTGATGAAGTAGCATCGGAATTGACGGTTGTGAATACTGGCGATTTTAAGGTGGAGCAGAATATCCGTTTAGCAAATGGTAGTAATGCACTGAGAGGTATGTGTGTGACTCCAGATGGTAAATATGTGTATGTTTCTCACAATTTAGGTCGCTTCCAGGTGCCAACTTCTCAATTGCAACAAGGGTGGATGAATACAAGTGCTTTCAGTGTGATTGATGCTGATAAGTTGGAGTATTTAGGAGCAGTCTTAGTGGATGAGCCGGAACGTGGGGCAGCAGGTGTTTGGGATATTGTTTGTGATAATGATTATATATTTATTACGCATTCGGGAACACATGAAATAAGTAAAATAGATCATAAAAGATTTAGAGAGAAGTTTGAAAGTTATCCTCAAAAGGAAAACTTAAGCTATGATCTTCATTTCTTATACGGTATGAGAGAACGTATTCCAGTAGAAGGAAACGGTCCGCGCTCAATGATATATGCTAATAATGCATTATTCATTCCTACTTACTTTTCTGATATTTTGAATATATACAATGTTTCGTCAAATACGGTAAACGGATTGGCATTGAATCCGGATCGCGTAGAGACAAATGAGAATAAAGGCGAGCGCATATTTAACGATGCTATGTATTGTTTTCAAAACTGGCAAAGTTGTAATGGCTGTCATCCCGGAGAAGGACGTACCGACGGAATGAACTGGGACTTGATGAATGATGGAGTTGGGAATCCGAAAAACTGTAAGAGCTTACTGCTTTCGCATGTTACGGCACCTAATATGATTTCCGGAATTCGAGAAAATGCAGAAATTGCTGTACGTGCCGGATTTAAGTTCATACAATTTCATGACGTTCCGGAAGAAGACGCGCTGAATGTAGATCTTTATTTAAAAAGCTTGAAGCCGTTGAAAAGTCCTTATCTAGAAGATGGCGAACTTTCGGAGGAGGCTAAAAAGGGGCGTAAAGTTTTTGAGAAATTAAGCTGTGATGCATGTCATAGTGGTCCTTATTTTACCGATATGAAAATGCATCGTATTGGAGATGATATCGAGTTTGAAAAAGGCTGGGATACACCAACTTTAATAGAGGTTTGGCGTACTGCTCCTTATTTGTTTGATGGTAGAGCGGCTACTTTAAAGTCGGTTTTTTCAGAACACAAACATGGTATCAAGGATAAGAAGGTTTCAGATAAAGAGATTGATCAATTAGTGGAATATGTAAATTCGCTATAACAACCCGAAAATAATAACATGAAGAACTTAATTTACTCTATCTTTCGTACAGAAGATGAAGACTTTGAAAAAGCTCTTTTATCTCTTACTGAATCATGGAGCTCGGCTAAACCAATTGTAAGAATAAATATTTTTGCGGCTAATTAACAAAATGAAGATTACATACGCAAATATAATATAGTAAGAGATCATTTATTTAATATATATCCCTCAACTGTGCCAACATTTAGTTTGAT
>CAMTPD010000236.1 GCA_947074265.1 uncultured Porphyromonadaceae bacterium | reverse complement strand
GTATCTTCCTGATGGTGAAGAAATGAAAGTAGAGCTTAACGCTGCCGGTGTTATGGCTTTCAAACAAGTTGCTACTAACTATTCATTCTTCGCTGCGAAATAAGAAATAAAGCAGATAGATATATTAACCTCACATATCAAAGCATGTATTGCTACGATATGTGAGGTTTTTTTATACTTTTACCAGCATCAAGAACACATAGCCTTAATACTTGTTGTTATGATTACGATCGTTACAGGAGAAAAGGACAGTGGAAAGTCTTCTTATCTCCAAAACTGGTACTCCACTGATCCCGTTGGTTGCGGGATTCTCTCACAGAAAGTTATACGCAACAACCTTGTTGCCGGATACGATATGCTATTGTTGCCTTCGCTGATAAAAATGCCGCTGTGCCGTACACATACCCATCTCGAAGATCTTCATACATTGTACACAACTACACAGGGACGTTTTTCTTTTTCCGCCTCAACTTTTCAAGAAGCAATAAGTCAAACTATGCCTTTACTTCTATGTTCCGATACATTCTGGCTCGATGAAATAGGACAGCTCGAACTCAACAATGCAGGATATGCACCTTTGCTTCATTTTGCAATCATGCAATGTTGTGACTTACGACTTGGTGTACGACTGAGTCTTTTGCCCGACATCATAGAGAACTTCGACTTACATGCTTGCCAGATCATCAAGCTATCTTAATGAAGTTGCCGCCTCAACATTAAAAAAAAATCCTGCCCTCGTACTGAAGAGCAGGATTGTTCGTTTTTATAGTTGCCTTGGTAAGTTTACTTCCAGCATTTCTTTTAGCGTTTTCTTTTCGCCGGATACAAATGCTTTCCAAATGTATTCTGAGAAGTTACGCATCATATCGAATGTAATCTCCGGAGGCATTAGCAAAGAGTCGGGATTGACAACTACGTCTACAATTACCGGGCCGTCGTGAGCAAAGGCCTCGTCTATTGCTTGTTGCAAGTCTCCGGGTTGCTCTACCCGAATTCCTTTCATTCCTATAGCTTCGGCAAATGCTGCGAAGTTTGTATTGCACAAGTCGGTTGCATAGTCGATGAGACCGGATGTCTTCATTTCCAATGCTACGAAGTCGAGTCTGCCGTTGTTGAATATTACAATTTTGACCGGCAACTGCTCCTTTACCAATGTAAGCACATCTCCCATCAACATCGTGAAGCCTCCGTCGCCACACATGGCAACAACCTGACTATTGGGAAAAGCTGCCTGCAATCCGATTGAACTAGAAAGGGCATTGGCCATAGTTCCGTGCAAACACGAGTGATACAACTTGCGCGTACCATGACTCTCGATGTACTTCGCCATATACGCCCACGGTGTTCCGATGTCGGCAACAATGTATGCATCTTTTGCAATGGTCCTATTGAGCACTCCCGATAGATATTCGGGATAGATATGGTGTTTGCTTTCGTTGTTTTGTACTGTGAGTTTTGCCAAATGCTTCTCTACTTCAGCGTATGACTTAGCTGCTTTACGAGCAAAACTATCGTCGTCTTTCTCGAGTGTCCAGTGTGCCAATTCGTCAAGTGTATCTTCTATACTTCCGATTGCGCCATAATCGATCCAGTGTCTACGCCCTAAGTTTGCACCATTAATATCGATCTGTATAATTTTACAATGGTCGGGATAAAACGCCGAAAAGGCAAAGTCTGTACCCAATAGCAATAATAAATCACATTCGTGAATAGCTTCTAAGCACGACTTATCTCCCAACAAACCATTCATTCCTATCGGATACGGATTGTCATAATCAAGTATGTGCTTGCCTCGATAGGCCCATCCAACAGGTGCCTTTATCTTTCGAGCAAACGACATTACCTTATCATGTGCTCCTTCACAACCTTTACCTCCAAAGATTACAATCTTATTGGCTGCATTGATCAGAGTTGCCATATTAACAATCTCATCGTGCGAAGGCATTACTATAGACTTTGAGATGTGTGGAATGTATCGGGGCTTATCAAATTCGGTTTGCATTCCCATCATATCTTCCGGAATGATGACCACTGCAACTCCGCGTTTCATAAATGCGGTTTGCATGGCTAACCCTAGAATCAGCGGCAGTTGTTCGGGCGTTTGTACAGCTTCGCAAAAACAGCTACACGGAGTAAATATGGTGCGCACGTCTACTTCTTGTGCTGCATTGAGACCGATCTCGTTTTGTTTTACCTGACTTGCGATAAAAAGCACCGGACTACCGTTGCGATGTGCATCGTAAAGTCCATTGAGGTAATGTACAACTCCCGGCCCGGTTGAGCCCAAACATAATCCTAAGTGCCCGCTATATTGAGCATCGGCCCCGGCTGCAAATCCGGCTGCTTCTTCGTTTGTTACATTGATAAAGCGGATATCTGTTTGCGCCAAAGAATCCATCAATACATCAACGCCATATCCAATCATACCGTAGGCACGCTTTACATTAGCAGCTACTAATGTTTGAGCAATAATATCACTTACTTGTACTTTCATCTTCGTTGTATAATTACAGATTCTTATTCTTGTTAAGCAAACACTGATGTAGATCCGATACTGCTGCTACTCTTACATCGAGTAGAAAAGCCTCTGTCGAATTCAAGAGTTCTTCAAAAGCTTCTTCCAGCTCTTCGACATGCTCTACACGACGTGCTTGAATCCCTAAACTCGTTGCTACCTTTGCAAAATTGGTTGATGTAAGGGAGGTATTTATAGGTGTTTTCCCCCGCACCAATGTATTCATTGCTGCCAAATCGTAGGTCGCATTATTGAATACAACCATTTTTATATCAAACTTCTCTTGCACAATTGTAAGCAAATCGCCCAGTAGCATGGATAGTCCGCCATCGCCGCACAATGCAATTACTTTGCGATCTACAGTTGCGCTTCTTACTCCCATTGCTGTGGGTAGCGCATTGCCTATCGATCCGTATTCTGCCGAATGAAAGAAACGACGCTTATCGCCGGAGGAGATGTGTCGTTCCATTAAAATCAACGGTGTGCCTGTATCTGCACAAAAACAGGTGTTGAATGGAGCTTTTTTATCAATTAACGAAACCAAATACTCTGGCATGATCTTGCCTTCTTCATTTGTTTTCTTTTCTGCATTTATACCGTATTGCTGTTGCTTGTTTTTATAGTTTTGACAAACTTCTTCGGCAAAAGAGGTGTCGAACTTTTCTTTCAAGAGAGATAATAGCTCATAGATGGTGTCTTGCACCTCACCTTTATAACCGTAATCAATCCAGTGCCTGCGTCCGATTGCCGCACCATTTACGTCTACTTGTATAATCTTTGCATTGGTTTCATAGATATGCCCACCGGCATTACCAACCCCGAGAAGTAGTAAAATATCGCAATTCTTAATTGCATCGTCGGCACTGTTATTTCCAAACTTACCTACGCAGCCAATGGCCAACGGATTGTTGTGATCGAGGTATTCTTTACTTCGATAACTCCAGCCCAACGGAGCTTTTAATATGCGCGATAATTCTTTCACTTCGGATCGGGCCTACTGACATCCTTGTCCGCCAATAATCGAATCTTTTGAGCTGCGTTGAGCAGATCGGCCAATTGCTTGATTTCTGTCGCAACGGGCTTTATAACCGGACAGCAGTAATGAGGTACATATTTTTGTTCTTTTGCTTCCGATGATAGTGTTTGTGACGAAATATCTCCCGGAATTATAATTACCGCAACACCTTTGCGTGCAACTGCCGTTTGCATGGCTATTCCCATAATGCGAGGAAGCTGCTCGACCGACTGTGCGTATTCACAAAAAACGCTACAATCGGAGAAAAGCCTCATCGGATCTGTTTCTTGCACGTATTGTGTTCCTATCTCATCCTTTGGTATATGTGTTGCCAAACACAATACAGGGGCTCCATTACGATTGGCATCGTAAAGCCCGTTGATTAGATGTAGTGCGCCCGGTCCGCATGAACCTATACAAACCGAAAGCTCGTCTTTCATTAAGGCTTCTCCCCCACATGCGAAACCTGCCGTTTCTTCATGTCGTACGTGAATAAACCGAATGGAGCTTTTACAGACTGCTTCTGTTATAAAGTTTGCACTATCTCCTGTAAT
>CAMTPD010000235.1 GCA_947074265.1 uncultured Porphyromonadaceae bacterium | reverse complement strand
GCGGTATTGTAAATCTGCATTTTACAGTTTCTCCTGAACATGAACCACTGTTTAAAGCTCTTGTAGCTCCGACAAAAACGGTGAGCCTGATCCTCTATATATCAAAGACAAATTGGTTACGTTGCTTAACCAACACAAAGAGGCTGAAATATACATCACGCAAGGATACATCTGTCGTAACGCATACGGCGAAATCGACAACCTACAACGTGGCGGTAGCGACTATAGCGCATCTCTTATCGGTGCTGCAATCGATTCTGAAGAGATCCAAATCTGGACAGACATCGACGGTATGCACAACAACGACCCTCGTTTTGTAGAAGGAACTGCTCCGGTACGTAATCTACACTTCGAAGAAGCTGCAGAACTGGCTTATTTCGGTGCAAAAATCCTTCATCCTACTTGTATTCTTCCTGCAAAGTTGAATAACATTCCGGTACGTCTTCTTAACACAATGGAACCGGAAGCTCCTGGTACGTTGATCTCTAACAATACTGAAAAAGGTAAGATCAAGGCGGTTGCTGCAAAAGACAATATCACTTCGATTAAAATCAAATCGGGTAGAATGTTGTTGGCACACGGATTCCTTCGCAAAGTATTCGAAATCTTCGAAAGCTACCAAACTCCAATCGATATGGTTACGACTTCGGAAGTAGGCGTTTCGGTTACTATCGACAAATCGAAACATCTTTCTGAGATCGTTGATGATTTGAAGAAATACGGTACAGTTACAGTAGACGAAGACATGGTAATCATTTGTGTGGTTGGCGATCTTGAGTGGGAAAACGTAGGTTTCGAGGCTCGTATCGTAAACGCATTGAAAGATATTCCTGTACGCATGATCTCTTACGGTGGAAGTAACTACAACGTTTCTTTCCTAATCCGTTCTGAAGACAAGAAGAGAGCACTACAGGCATTAAGTAATAACTTATTCTGCAAAGCTTAATTTCACATGACAAAAGGAAATTTTCCTATTGATAAATTCAAGGGGTTACAAACTCCGTTTTATTACTACGATACCGAACTTTTGCGCAACACCTTGAAACTTGTGACAGGTGAAGCCGGAAAATACGGCTATCATGTACATTACGCTGTAAAAGCAAACGCCAATTCTAAGATTCTTTCTATCTTTCGTGAAAACGGACTAGGTGCCGACTGTGTAAGCGGTGGTGAGATTCAAGCTTGTTTAGATGCTGGTTTTCCTGCTGGTAATATTGTTTTTGCCGGTGTTGGTAAAGCCGATTGGGAAATCAATCTTGGTCTTGACAACGATATCTTCTGCTTCAACGTAGAATCTGCAGCCGAACTAGAAGTTATCAACGAACTAGCTGAAGCTAAAAACAAAGTGGCAAGTGTAGCTCTTCGTGTTAATCCTGAAGTAGATGCAAACACGCACCACTATATTACTACCGGACTTAAAGAAAATAAGTTTGGTATCAATCTTTGCCAACTTGATGAAGTTCTAGATCAATTTGCACGTTTGAAAAACGTAAAATTGATTGGTTTGCACTTCCACATTGGTTCGCAAATCACAGACCTTACATCATTCAAGGGTCTTTGTGCTCGCGTAAATGAAATTCAAGAAAACATGGCAAAACGCCACATGATTGTTGAGCACATCAACGTAGGTGGTGGTCTTGGTATTGATTACAAACATCCAGATCGTCAGTCTATTCCTGACTTTGCTGATTACTTTGCAATCTTCCACCAATTATTGAAACTTCAGCCAAATCAAACACTACACTTCGAACCGGGACGTTCTATCGTAGGTCAGTGTGGCTCTTTGATTACGAAGGTTCTTTACGTGAAGAAAGGTTCAAGCAAACAGTTTGCTATTGTTGACGCAGGCTTTACGGAATTGATTCGTCCGGCTTTGTATCAAGCTTATCACAAGATTGAGAACTTAACGTCGGAAGATGCTGTTGAAGCATACGATGTAGTAGGTCCGATCTGCGAATCATCAGACTGTTTCGGCAAGGCTGTAGATCTAAACGAAGTACACCGTGGCGATCTTATCGCATTGCGCTCTGCCGGTGCGTATGGTGAAATCATGGCTTCGCAGTACAACTGTCGCAAATTGCCAAAAGCATACTTTTCAGACACATTGTAATTCACAATGTACACGATATAAAAAAGGGAGGCTTCTTAAACGAAGCACTCCCTTTTTTTGTGGTTCAAATTACTCATAAATCCATAACACATAAATATCTTGTGTTCTCTCTCACTTTTTACTCTTCATCATCTCCATATCCGAGCTATATTTGCAGCCCAAATAATCGTGGTATATTCCCAATAAAAACCATGTTTACTTTTTCTAGAAACCATGTAAGCTTTTCATTCAAACCTCTTTAGGTTTTTCAAAAAACCATGCATGGTTTCAAAAGCAACGCAATATACTACAAATATGCGTTTCTTTTATCTACGTGTACCCGAAAGCACATATAAATCCGGAGCATCAATCATTGTATCTATTTCAAAGCTTTTCGTAAAATGATCGGCTTCGCGTTCTACAGCCAATAAATGATCTGATATTTTCGAATCCAGCTTATGGTGACAACCGTTGATTCTTTCCTTGCTGTCAGAATGTGCAACAACAAAGCGTCCGCCTGGTTTCAAAACGTGATACAACTTAGCAACCAAAGACTTTTTATCTAGAAAATGAGGATACGCATTATACACGATTGCCACATCAAAATCTTTTTGTTCGATATCCATAAAATCTGTTGCTTCGAAGCGAACAGCATCGTCATCAAATTTTGATTGCGCCACCTTTATCATTTCATCCGAAATATCAACTCCAAGAATCTCTCCTGCCCCTAAATCGAGCAAAGCTGGAGTTAATATTCCTGTTCCACAAGCAACATCGAGCACTTTTGCTCCTTCATCGATACGAGACAACAACAGAATACGTTCGATACGAAGCAAATCGTGCTTACATATCTCATCCCATTCCGGTGCCATTTTATCAAAAAAATCTTTTATCTCATTTCCCATAGGTAATCTTTTAAAGGTTTGCAAAGCTAACAAACCCACATCAATTTGATATCTCAACTGTTGTACTAATAAGACGATATTTCGTTCTTACTATCTATATAATCTAAAAGCAGCATAATTGTTCACAAAACAAGCAAAAAGCTCTATCTTCGCTGCTCGTAACAGACATGATTTTTTATTAAAGTAATAAAATGGAACCGACACTCTTCACTGCGAACTGGTCTATGATTCTGCTCATATCGGCCGCTGTTTTACTATGTATTCAGTTAGCATATTACATCTTTATATATGCTAAACCTTTTCAATTGATCAAGCAAAGCAACTTGAGCAAGTTGGAGTACAACGATGCCCTTCCTCCGGTTTCAGTTATTATTTATGCACTCAACGACTCCGAAAATCTGCGCAAGCATCTCCCTAAAATACTCGAACAAGAATATCCGAACTTTGAGGTTATTGTAATAAACGATGGTTCGACAGATGAGACGGAAGAGGTCTTAAAGTTGTACTCGGCCAATTACTCGAACCTTTACCATACCTATATCCCCGAAGAATCGCGCTACTTGAGTCGCCGCAAACTCGCCATTACTGTAGGTATTAAGGCGGCTAAGCACGACTACCTACTTTTTACCGATTCGGCTTCTGCGCCCGTATCTTCTCTTTGGATAGAACGGATGATGCGCAACTTTACACCCGACACCGACTTTGTACTTGGCTTTTCGGGTTATCATCCGGCAAAAGGATTTCTCGCATCATTGGTTAGCTTCGACAACCTACTCACCATGGTGCACTATCTTTCTCGGGCTATATCTGGAAAACCATATGCAGGCATCGGTCGCAATCTCGCTTATCGCAAAAGCGTTTTCTTTCAAAATAAAGGTTTTTCCAAACACAGGGACAGGAACTTGTGGGAAGAGAAGGGATTTATCATATTGCAAAATAGGAAGGGGCTCTGGGGGGGGGGAGGGCGCAAAGCAGTGCATGACGAAATAAAATGAGCCTCTGGCGCCAGCGCGGGGTTAAACGAGGTCATTGTGTATTGCAAATTAAAATCGCTTTCTGGCGCTCGAGAGGGGAGACCAGGGGCCTCGGACTAG
>CAMTPD010000234.1 GCA_947074265.1 uncultured Porphyromonadaceae bacterium | reverse complement strand
ACCGGAATCTAAACCAGGACGTACACTCTTTCCCTACACGACGCTCTTCCGATCTATCTCGTTGAGAAGGTGTTGATATTAGGGATGCCTAATGCTCGTTTCAATGTCGAGTTTTCTACTCGTGAAAATCCGGAGAACGATGGTCTTGATCAAATTCGCTTCTTATTTTCTGCCAATAAAAATGCACCGTTACAACCTGTAGAACAAACTGCTTCCGGCGGTGAAATTTCACGATTAATGCTCTGTATAAAGGCATTGATCTCAGGAATTATGGCCTTACCTACTATTGTGTTTGATGAAATTGATACAGGAGTTTCGGGTGAAGTTGCTGATAAGATGGGCGATATAATGAAAGAATTAGGGCAAAATATGCAGGTGTTCACTATTACGCATCTTCCACAAGTCGCATCCAAGGGTGCAGAGCATTATTTTGTGTACAAAGAGGATCGAGAAGAGACTACAGTTACAAGCATTCGTCGTTTAACATTCAACGAAAGAGTAGAGGAGTTGGCCCGTATGTTAAGTGGTTCAGCTCTTACAGAATCAGCTTTGGCTAATGCTCGCGACCTTCTATTGCGAAATTAACTTAATGAACTCATCCTTGCAGGTAGTATCTTTGTGGATCTGCCGGCGAATTACTATTTTTGTATCCATATTCAAATAAGTATATGAAAGAAAACGAATTAATTTTCGGTATTCGTGCCGTAATCGAAGCTGTTCAAGCAGATAAAGAAATTGATAAGATTCTTGTAAAACGTGAATTACAAGGTGATTTGTCGAAAGAATTATTTGAAGTATTAAGAGGTCGTGAGATCCAAGTGCAACGCGTACCACAAGAAAGACTAGATCGTATTACACGTAAAAATCACCAAGGTGTGATTGCGTTCGTATCGGCTGTTACATACCAAAGACTAGAAGATATAGTACCATTTGTATACGAGCAAGGTAAAGATCCATTTATCGTATTGTTAGATGGTATTACAGATGTTCGTAACTTCGGAGCAATTGCTCGTACATGTGAGTGTGCAGGTGTGGATGCAATCGTAATTCCGTCTAAAGGAAGTGTATCTGTAAATGCAGATGCTGTAAAAACTTCAGCAGGAGCATTACATGTATTGCCGGTATGTAAAGAGAAAAGCATCAATCAATCAATTCGTTTTTTGAAAGATTGTGGTTTTACAGTAGTAGCTGCAAGCGAAAAGGGAGCAGAGCTATATACTGAAGCAAGTATGCAAGGACCTATTGCTATCGTAATGGGTGCCGAAGATACAGGTGTATCTATGGAAAACATCCGTATCTGTGATAAAATTGTAACAATCCCTCAATTCGGAACAATTGGTTCACTTAACGTATCGGTAGCATCATCTATTTTGATCTACGAAGTAGTACGTCAGCGTATGCTTGAAAACAAGTAATCGATATTTCAAACACTATAAAAACACTAAACACGATGAGAAAGACAATTTCTACAACTCAGGCTCCAGCTGCTATCGGACCATATAGCCAAGCAGTACAAGTTGGTAACACTTTATTTGCATCAGGCCAACTAGGTATTGATCCTACTACTGGTGATTTTGTTGCAGGTGGAGTAAAAGAGCAAACAGAACAAGCTTTTGTTAATATCAATGCTATCCTTTCAGAAGCAGGTTTCTCTATCAACGATGTAGTTAAAACAACAGTGTTTCTAGCTGATATGGCTACATTTGCAGAAATGAATGAAGTTTATGCTTCTAAATTCGAAGGAACTTTTCCTGCACGCTCTGCGGTAGCAGTAAAAACATTACCAAAAAATGGTCTTGTGGAAATTGAGGTTATTGCAATCAAAGAAGCATAATCAACAATAATATCAGATAAAAAAAGTCCCAACCTTGTTTTAGAGGTTGGGACTTTTTTTGTACATAAAAGAATCAATGTTCAAAATTTGATCGATGAGACTCACCCCAGTCGTCGAGCATATCGATAATTGGTAAAAGCTCTTTACCTAATTCTGTAAGTGAATATTCAGAATGAGGTGGAAGTACAGGGAAGACTTCCTTTTTTACAATGCCGTGTTCTTCTAGCTCTTTTAATTGCTGATTCAATACTCTGGGTGTTGCTTCAGGCATATTTTTATGGATTTCGCTAGGTCGCATTGCTCCATCACGTAGCATATCAATAAGGCAAGGCTTCCATTTTGCACCGATTAAACACATAGTAATGCGTATACCACATGACATGTCAAGTGGAGTCTTTCTTTCATACATAATCGTTTCTTTCGTGCAAAGATATAAAACTGTTTATATCTACGAAGATGTGTAGTATAAGGATAAATTTATCCTTATATGAATCTTTTTTCAGTAATTGATCGGTATGATACTACATTCTACCTTTGTATCTATAAATAGATAGAATGAAAATGTATGAGAAATTTTGAATTTGTAAATCCAACGAAACTTGTATTCGGAAAAGGATCTATAGCACAACTAACCCAATTGATTTCTGCATCTACAAAGGTGATGATTACATTTGGCGGAGGTAGTGTAAAAGCAAATGGAGTCTACGATCAAGTAAAAGCAGCTTTGAGTGCACATACTTGTGTTGAGTTTTGGGGTATCGAGTCAAACCCTACATATGAAACTTTGATGAAAGCAGTAGAGTTGGGTAGAAAAGAGAACATCGATTTACTTCTAGCTGTAGGAGGTGGGTCTGTGATCGACGGTACTAAATTCATAGCAGCAGCAATACCTTATACTACTGGAGAAGAATGGGACTTGATCAAAGACAACTCATTGATTAATTCAACAATACCTCTAGCATCAGTTTTAACGTTGCCTGCTACAGGTTCAGAAATGAATAATGGAGCAGTTATTTCACGTACAGCAACCAAAGAGAAATATCCATTTTTTGCAGATACAAACTTCCCTCAATTTTCGATTCTAGATCCGGAAGTAACTTACTCTCTTCCTAAATTTCAGATATCATGTGGAGTAGTTGATACATTTGTACACGTTGTAGAGCAATACTTGACCATTCCTGTCGGTACAAAATTAATGGATCGTTGGGCCGAAGGTATTTTACAAACGCTTGTAGAAATTGCACCGTCTTTGCGAGCAGGAACAAATGATTATGAAACGATGAGTGAGTTTATGTTGTCAGCAACAATGGCTTTAAATGGCATTGTATCGATGGGTGTAGCTGAGGATTGGGCAACACACTTAATCGGGCATGAGCTTACAGCATTACATGGACTTACTCACGGTGTAACATTAGCAATTGTATATCCGGCTACACTTCGAGTAATGAAAGAGCAAAAACATGTAAAACTTTTACAATACGGTGAGCGTGTATGGGGTATAAAAGAAGGAAGCGCAACCCAACGAATTGACAACGCAATCGTAGCAACTGAAAGTTTCTTTCGCGAAATGGGACTACCAACGCGATTGAGCGAAGTTAACGTTGGAGAAGATACAATCGAAGAGATTGTACGTCGATTTACCGAGCGTAAGACTGTATTAGGAGAATGTGGCAATATTACACCAGAGGTAGTACGTCAGATCCTAAACATAGCAAAATAATAATTATTCAATAATTCTGAAAGATACTGCTGCAAGAGATAGTCAAAAGCGATTTTTTTACGACTCTTGCAGCAAACTATCGATTCAAGTTTATTTTCTAGTCCAATATCTAAAATACTCGATGATAAACTCTCCGCCATTATCCGTGTCTGAAGGAAGCCCCCACCAAGTAGGAAACGCTTCACTGTCGAAGTTGATCGTTTCGGGAAGCTGCCAAAAGTCATTTTTACGGCGACGGATTACTTCTCCGTCCAAGTACCAAACTAATTCTCGTTCATTCCACTCTAGGCCAACAGTAATATACTTATCAGCTAAGCGATAATCTGTTTTGTGAGCAACATGATCACTTAAATGGATGTCATGTGGCATAATCATAAAGTGACTTGTGGCGAAAAGCGTATGTTGATAGGTTGAATCTGTATCGTTTCGACCACAGATTTCAAAGATATCAATCTCCTCCTGCTTTACTTCATCACGTGTATTGAGCCAGAAAGCGCTTGATAGAGCCGAATCCATCGGTTTGCATCTTATCTCAAA
>CAMTPD010000233.1 GCA_947074265.1 uncultured Porphyromonadaceae bacterium | reverse complement strand
TACATTTTTTAGATTGTTTCCTCTAGCTCCGAATAGTGCTAATGTATGCCCATTACCTTTTCTTCGTTCGTCAGGAACTTCTATTTGAATTTCACCGTTCAAATAACCGGCAGTTGTTGTATGGGACTCTAGCATTTTTTGAGGTGTTCCGGCGAAAACGACTTCACCACCTAATCTGCCGGCTTTAGGCCCCATATCAATAACATAATCTGAGGCTAACATCATGTCTTTATCATGCTCTACAACAATAACAGAGTTACCCGCATCGCGTAATTGTAGTAATGAATTGATCAGACGGACATTGTCTCTTTGATGCAACCCGATACTTGGCTCATCTAAAATATATAATACATTTACTAACTGAGATCCGATTTGTGTTGCTAAACGTATACGTTGACTTTCACCACCCGAAAGAGAGGCCGAACCTCGATTTAGAGATAAGTAATCGAGACCAACATCGAGTAGAAACTGTAAACGTGTACGTATTTCTTTTAGAACCTCAACTGCAATTTGTTTTTGTTTATCGTTTAATCTCTCCTCTACATTTTCTAGCCAATGATACAATTCTGAGATATCCATTTGTGACAACTCCGCTATACTACAACCATCAATCTTATAATGCAAAGCCTCTTGGTTGAGACGCAGCCCATGACACTCTGGACATTCTACTGTTTTAATAAATTGACCGGCCCACTTTTGAGCTGAGGCCGAGGCTTCTGTATCCTGTTGTAACAAGATAAATTTAGCAATACCTTCATAAGTTTGAAAATAACTAGAGGCTCCTAACGATTCATTCTTAATTTGCAATCGGTCTTCGGTACCATTCATTATTTCATCGAGTAGATCATCTGGCAAAGTACTTACTGCATCTTTGATACTTACACCATACTTCTCACACAAAGCTTCTATTTGCCAAAAAATAAGAGACTTTTTATAACTACCTAATGGCAAAATTGCCCCTTTATCAATGCTTATCGATTTATCCGGTATAATTTTATCAATATCGATAAGATTGACTGTTCCTAAACCTTTGCATTTAGGGCAAGCCCCATGTGGCGAGTTGAAAGAGAAGTTATGAGGAGCCGGTTCACTATATGAAAGTCCGGTTGCTGGATCCATCAAGCTTTTACTGTAATGACGAACCTGACCTGTTTCATCATCCAATATCATCAATAACCCATCACCTTGTTTCATTGCTATGCGAACACTTTCTTTAAGGCGTCTTTCATCTGCATTGGAAACCTTCAACTTGTCTATAACAATCTCAACACTATGCATTTTATAGCGATCGAGCTTCATGCCATGAATAATTTCACGCATTGCCCCATCAACACGAACATTAATGTATCCTTTTTTTCTAATTTGCTCAAAAAGCTCTTTGTAGTGTCCTTTACGATTACGCACAACAGGGGCGAGAATATATACCTTTTTGCCGATATATTCTGAAAGAATAAGTTCTAGAATTTGCTCTTCGGTATAACGTACCATCTTCTCTCCCGAAAGATACGAATAAGCTTCTCCTGCTCTAGCATAAAGCAAACGTAGAAAATCGTAAATTTCTGTCGTCGTACCAACAGTAGATCGAGGATTTCGATTCGTTGTTTTTTGTTCAATTGAAATTACAGGACTTAATCCTGTGATTTTATCAACGTCTGGCCGCTCAATATTACCTAAAAAATTACGAGCATATGCTGAAAAAGTCTCAATATAGCGACGTTGTCCTTCAGCAAAAATAGTATCAAAAGCTAATGAAGACTTTCCACTCCCACTTAACCCCGTTATAACAGTAAGTTTATTGCGTGGAATATCTATATCTATATTTTTCAGGTTATGTACCCTTGCTCCGAGTACCGATATAGTTCCTGTTTGTTCGATTCTTTCGTCTGTCATAATGTGTTCGAAACTGATTTAATCGACTACCCAATTCTTGTTATGCGCATATTTATTTGGCGTCGCGTATGACAAGTCATTCACATCAGGTATCTGTATTTCGTAGCTATATCCGTTGGTTATAAGTTTACGATCACGCAGCCACAGATTAAACTGTTTTAATTGAGAATATGTAATTCCTTGCTGCTTGGCAAACTCAGCCAAATCAGGTATATCTTTGTCTACTATAACCGTTTTGAATTTCACCGGTTTATATAGCTGGTCTTTCTTTAACACAAATCCATATTTATAGGGATTTTCAAAGATTGACTTTATTGCCATTATACGATATGGATAACGAGAAGTTTCTTCTACCAGCCACAAATCAAGAGCTGTATCAACATCTTGCTTATTTAACTCCCCGGAAATACGTCCCATTCCTCCATTATATGAAGCTGCAACTGATGGCCAATCTCCATATTTAGCATAAGCTGCTTTTAAATATTTACATGCGGCCTCAGTCGATTTTTCAATATGGTAACGTTCGTCTACACCATCAACGATGCGAAGTCCTTTTTCTTTTGCTGCCGATGGAATAAATTGCCACATTCCGGCAGCTTTTGCTGGCGAAAGAGCTTTGGCATCAAGATGACTCTCTATAACTGCTAAATATTTGAAGTCGTCGGGAATTCCATTTGCTTTAAGAATAGGTTCTATTATTGGAAAGTAACGATTGGCTCGCTTTAGCAAAAGCATTGTCGTTGCATGCAAATATGAAAATGAATTGATTTCTCTATCGAAGCGTTCGTGTCGGTCATAAGGTGTAAGATCAATAACTTGATCACAAAACACTACACTTTGCGGTACATCAACCGATTGGATAAAAGAGGTAACCACCGGCTTATTGCTGATCTCTTTTTTAGAATCGGTACCACAAAGAAAAAGTAGTGAAGAACAAAGGATTCCACCTGATAAAAACCAGGCAATTTTGTTAGTAGTGCTCATTCTAGTCTAAAAGTTTAGTCTACAAATTTAATCTTTTGACTTGATATGTCAGTGCATTTCTATTTTGTTTTAAATGCTTTCACAAAAAGTACTATCTTTGTATAGATAAAAAGAGAAGTAATATATGAATAGATCTAAAATTTGGTTACTAAGTTTTTTGCTAACATTTGTTAGCATTCATGCTTACTCTCAAGTAGCCGGAAGTGGTAAAACAAATTCCGATACCTTTACGCATACTATAGAACGTGGACAAACGGTGTATGCTATTGCTACAATGTATGGAGTTACGCCTGAAGATATTTACAAGTTGAATCCAAACAGTAAAACCGTAATTAAGATTGGAGACAAATTGATCATCCCTCAAAGACGAGCTGATCTACCAAATACACAGGAACAGTCATACAAGTTTCACACGATTGCTCCGAAAGAAACTCTTTATTCTCTTTCGAGGTCAAACAATGTAACTCCACAACAAATTATTGATGAGAATCCTGGCCTTACTGCTACAACGTTTAAGATTGGACGTACAATTCGTATACCTCAAAGTAGTGCTAGTCAAACAGCAACAGTTGTGAAAGAGGTTAAGAAGCCAGATATTGAATATAAAATCAAGAAAAAAGAAACTTTATTCAGCATAGGAAGAGCTTTTCATGTAACTCCTGAAGCTCTGTTGGAACGTAACCCTGAATTAAAAAGCGGTGTTAAAGCTGGACAAATTATATATATCCCTTCTCCTGTTGAAATAACAGAAATTATATCTGAGCCATTAGGCAACGAGGCTGAAGCAAATGCGCTTTTAAATCAAAGCATTGCGGCTAAGCGCGTTAATGCTGCAAACGTAGCATTACTTCTACCTTTTATGAGTAAAGACCCAGGAGCTGCGACAGATCCGAACAATGCACGTTTTATTGAATATTACGAGGGCTTTTTACTTGCTGTTGATAGCTTAAAGAAAAAAGGGCAGTCAATCAATCTCTATGTATACGATACCAACAAGAGTTCGAAAACAACTGCAGATATTCTTCGTAAAGAGGAAATGAAAAAGATGAATTTGATTGTAGGTGCAGTATATAACGACCAAATCAATCAAATAGCGGCTTTTGCTCAAAAGAACGACATTAAATACGTAATACCATTCACATCGAAGAATGATAATGTATTGAACAATCCGGATATCTTTCAGGTGAATAGATCGGAAGAGCACACGTCTGAACTCCAGTCACTCCGGAGAAGCTCG
>CAMTPD010000232.1 GCA_947074265.1 uncultured Porphyromonadaceae bacterium | reverse complement strand
GGAATTCAGACTTGTGCTCTTCCAATCTGTATTCCCTTTTTATAACACCCACGATACTCACGTCTTTACAAGCGACGATACACGAAAAGACATCCTTCTTGGAAAAGATTCTGTTGAAGTGAATATTCCGAGCAATATATATAATGATAAAATTTACTTTGACTCGGAACCGGCTATCTATAATTATGATGTCAAAGAAAAGGAGTGCTTATACAAAGAATTAGAAGTAACTCGTCTTTTTGAGCCCGGAACTACAAAGCCGATTATGTTTGCCGAGTTCAGACAAACAAAGGTATCGTACACAGCAACCTATATTAATAAAGAAACACAAACGACTTACGAGGTTAAAGGTAAGTTTATCCGTGTAGTGCCGACGGGTAAATACGAGCTTACATTTGAGCATTCGCCCGTAATAAAATAAGTGATCTAGCAGCTGGCAATATCCAAAAAACATGAAGAACGAAGGCTAACTAAACTTTTGAAGAAACGCATCTGTTTTATATCACGAAGTATTATATACTATAAACGCAAAACAAGATGACCTACAAAAGAATAATCAGACCGTTGCTTTTCAAGATCGAGCCGGAACAAGTGCATCATCTTCTTGTAAATGGATTGAAGTGTTATCGTCATTTATCACCGATAAGAAGTGGAATTAGAAAGAAATATCATACGTACAAGCCGTTCTCTTATAAAGACATTGTTTTCCCAAATCGCATAGGACTCGCTGCAGGATTCGATAAAGAAGCTGCCGTTTTTGACGAGCTTGCAGATTTTGGATTTGGATTTATTGAGATTGGAACTGTAACCCCTCATCCTTTCGATGGGAATCCCGGCCCTAGAATATTCAGACTTATCGATGATGAGTCTTTAATCTCCCGAACCGGTTTTAATAATCCCGGATTAGAGATTGTATTGGACCGTATCAAAGAAATACCGAAACGAAATTATCGACTTGGAGTAAACATCAATAAAGATGCTACCTCTACCACAAGTGAGCAAATCGTTGCGGACTTCTCGCTCTTGTTCGATTCGTTTTATCTGTTTGTCGATTACTTTACATTAAATTGGGGAAGCATAGACGCGGCCGACTTCGAGGCAGTTCTTGCCCAATTAGCAAACCTTCGAGAAGCAAAGCCTGAGAATAAATGTTTGTTTATCAAACTTCCGGCAGACATTCCTGAGGCTGCTCTTGATACAGTGATTGCATTGGCACAACGCTATCATGCAGACGGTTTTATTGCTACCGGGCCTACGATGGACAGAAGTAACCTTTCTTCTACAGCAAGGACCGAAGCCGATAAGATTGGAGCCGGCGGATTGAGCGGAAAAGGTATTGGAGCTAAATCTGTTCATGTGGTACGATATATTAAATCCAAAACGCAAGAACAGTTTCTTATTATAGGTGCAGGCGGAATAATGACTTCACAAGATGCAAAAAACATGCTCGAAGCCGGAGCAGACTTGCTTCAAGTGTATTCTACCTTTATTTATAACGGACCGAATGCTATTTTGGAATTGAATAAATCTATTTAATCAATAAAACACCCCGTAATACAGAGCCAGCATCGATATGCTATGCACCTGTTTTACGGGGTGTTTTTATTTTATTTAGAGCTGATTACTTATAGAATGATATTTCGGCAAGACCGGCTCTTCCATCCGAAGCCTTGTCGATGATGACTCTAAAGTATTTGATCTCTTTGTTTAGTCGCATTGGTTTAAACTCCCAACCGGTGCATTCACGCTCATAGAACGGTTCCCACGTAACACCGTCGGCAGAGGTTTCTACGCGGTGTGTATACGATGAACTGTCTTTCTGAAAACGAACACGACTCGCTACAATTGGTGTTTTCTCTTGAAGTGTGACCGTAACCACTTGCGGAAACTTGTCTTCTCCAGCAATCCACCATGAGAAATCGTCGCCATCGGCAACTTGAGACTCCTCAAACCCTGCCTGAGAAGAACTCGCTACAACCGACTCGATCGGTGCTTGTTCGCGCGCAAGGATCTGCTTGTCCCAACGTGTCGGTTTCACAACTACGCCGTCTTCTTCATTTCCTGCAAACGGTTTGTGAGTGCCGTCTTGCACATACGCACCTTTGAATGGTACTGATTTGATGGTATTTTTGCCCGACTTCAATCCGTTTGCCGAAGCTTCTACTTCTATCGTTCCTGCATTTTTGCTGCAACGTACAAACGCAAAGCCAATGCCGCCTTCTACTTTTTGCGGATTGATACCGACGCGACGGATGTTATCGCCGATAAGCGATCCTTCACCTTTTACCTGAATGGTAATTTCCGCATCCGACGTATTTACAATGGTTCCGTTCTTATCACAGATTTTGAAGTACACCGGAATCATATCGCTTCCGTCGGCTACAGGTGTGATATCATACTCAGGGATGTAAACTTCGATATGATCGACTGCTTCGGGCGTACGCACCACATGTGAAACAACTTCTTTATCTCCGATAAATCCTACCGCTTTGAGTTCGCCGGCTTCGTATCCTTTCGCATCGAAAACGAAACAAGGGCTGCCTCCTTTTTCTACCGTCCATTTATAAGCCTCTTTCTCTCCTTCGCGCGTTTTTCTTTCGATCAACTTGCCGTTGCGATACAACTCAACCGCATCACAATTGGAGTAAACAGGAATCTCTGTTGTAGAAGTAGGGAGTTCGGCCGATGCATTGTCTGACCCGATAAAGATCATCGGACCATCATACAACCCTGCTTGCGAAATCGCGTTCGATCGCATGCTTTGCATCATGTAATAACTTTGCTTCGGATAACGGTTTACGTCAACCACACCGCAAAACATCGTCTCTTCCTCTGCTCCGCGCGCATAGTCGTTGTAACTCCAAAGGAAGTGACCTCCCATGTGCGGATTCGCATCGAGCATACACCAGTCGAAGTAACCTTCTCCGTTGAGTTGCTTGTATCTGCCACGACACTGACGGTATTGTTCGAAGGTATTCTCATCGAGTCTTACGCGCGGCTTCTCACCAACTCCGTCGCCCCATTCGCGGGTAAAGAGCGGTTTCATCGTCAATTGATCTTCGAGGTAGTTACTCATCACACTGCCGTCTTTCGGGTAACCCGACACTTGCTTGTAGAATATATCGTAGTATGGATAGGTATCTTCGTGACTCAGATAGTCGCCCGATGTATACATCTGATCGCCCGGATATTCTTCGTGCGCAGCATTAAATATTTGCGCTACTACCGAAACCGGATAATGCGTTTCGTTGAGTGCCGTTTCCCACATGATAATCGACGGACGGTTTCTGTCGCGACGAATCATGCCGCGGGTAACATCTTCGAGACGTTGTGTAAATACAGGATCACTGTTGAAGTATTGCCATCCCGGTACGCATTCGATGGCAAGCAAACCATGCTTGTCGCACGCTTTTAAGAAAGCAGGATCGTGCGGATAGTGTGCAGCACGCACGGCATTGTATCCGCCACGTTTCATGTCGATTACTTCGCGTTCTTGCATCGAGTTTGAAGCCGCATCACCTACATGCGGGTACGACTGGTGGCGATTGGCTCCGATCAAATACATTTTTTCTCCGTTGATAAAGAAGCCATCCTCTGCTGTATACTTGATGGTTCTAATACCAATCTCGTCTGTTTGCGTGTCAATGACCGTACCATCTACCAAGAGTTGCGACTCGAGTGTATACAGGTATGGAGCATACGGATGCCACAAATTCGGATTGGTTACGGTTAGTTTTTGCTCGATCGTATTGTCGGTCTTGCTCGCAATATCCAACGTTGTCTCTTCTCGTACAACTTCTTTTCCGTTTGTGTCTTTTAAAATGGTACGTAGCGTTGTGCTTTCGCTTGCCGCACGACCATTATACACGTTTGTTTTTACCAAGACTTCTGCTCGCTCTTTGCTTACGTTCGGATAGGTAACAAAGATGCCACTTCCGTTTTGCAAGCCTTTGTCAAGTGCATGGGTTATGTGAAGCGGATCCGAAACTACCATCTTTACATCACGGTAGATACCGCTGTAGTAGTAAAAGTCGAGACGCGCTTGCGGTTTGGCAGGAGGTGTATGCTGAAGAACAAAGGAAAAATTTTAATGATACCATAGATTTCCATTCAAATACA
>CAMTPD010000231.1 GCA_947074265.1 uncultured Porphyromonadaceae bacterium | reverse complement strand
GTTTATGTCATTGCTGTCGAGGATGCGGGTAACAATATTACTTATCACCAGACACACCATCAGAAAGATGAGTCCACGGAGTAAGTAGCGCTTTCCCCGTTCTATGGCAAATACATATTTCCGCCGTTCGTGCAGTAGCCGGTAGGAAAAATTTGCCGTGACTGCTCTTTCCATATTCTACCGCAGACTGCTGTTCCGGTACATGTTCGAGCCCAGATAGAGGACAATTCTGGCGTTTTTCCGTTCATCGGGCGTCAGGTCCTCAACTGCCTCTCGTATGTAGGCTTCCGTATCCTCGTTCAGATCCTTTTCGTCTTCGGGTGAAGGATCCAGAGAGTTGTAGAACTGATCGAGGCTGCTGATATGTACGTCGATTAAGAGAGACCCGTTCTCTTCTGAGAACTCCGGGGTTTTCATCTTCGCAGATATGCTCACAATTTACCTGCCTTTGCTAAGATTCCTGCTGTCACTACCTGTCCGCAGGAGATACAGCCGTCGCCATATCGAGCAAGATTGGTATCCTTATGGATACAAAAGGACCTGAAATCCGTACAACTACAACTGCCGAGCCTATCCCATTCACAGCAGGTGATAGAGTAATGGTAAAAGGTAATCCAGAGCAAGAAACTACACGTGAGTGTATTTGCGTATCATATGAAAACTTTGTAAAAGACTTGCACGTTGGTGGCGATCTTTTGATCGACGATGGCGACTTGGAATTCAAAGTTATTGAAAAGCATGATGATTACTTGCTTTGTGAAGCACTTAACGACTCTACTCTTTCAAGTAGAAAAAGCGTAAACGTACCGGGTGTACGTATCAATCTTCCTTCTCTTACAGAAAAGGATAAAAAGAACATCGACTACGCAATCAAGCACAGTGTTGACTTTATTGCTCACTCATTTGTTCGCACAAAACAAGACGTATTGGATATCCAAGCTATCCTAGACGCACAAAACAGCCCTATCAAGATCATCGCTAAAATCGAAAACCAAGAAGGTGTAGATAATATCGATGAAATCCTTGAAGTTGCTTATGGTGTAATGGTAGCTCGTGGTGACCTAGGTATCGAAGTTCCACAAGAAAAGATTCCTGGAATCCAACGTGTATTGATCAGAAAGTGTGTTGAAGCTAAGAAACCAGTTATCGTAGCTACACAAATGCTTCACTCAATGATCAAAAACCCTCGTCCTACACGTGCCGAAGTTACGGATATTGCAAACGCAATCTACTACCGTACAGACGCATTGATGCTAAGTGGCGAAACTGCTTACGGTAAATACCCAAGAGAAGCTGTTGCTACAATGGCTAAGATTGCTGCCGAAGCAGAAAAATCAAAACTATCTGCAAACGACATCCGTGTGCCTATCGTAGGTGATGACTTGGACGTTACATCATTCCTTGCTAAGCAAGCTGTTAAAGCTTCTATCAAACTTGGTGCACGTGCAATCCTTACAGATACTTACACTGGTAAAACTGCAAGATATCTTGCTGCATTCCGTGGTAAATCTCCAGTATTCGCAATCTGTTATAACGAAAGCATGACACGTCAATTGTCTCTTTCTTATGGCGTATTCCCAGAATACCGTGAAGCAACAAAAAGCCCACGTGAATACTATCTAAACTATCTTAAAGAATTGACAGACAGAAGTCTTGTTGCAAAAGAAGATCTAGTAGCATACCTAAGCGGAAGCTTCGGTGAAGGCGGCGGTACTTCATTCCTTGAACTTAACAACGTAGGAAAAGTACTTGAAGCTGGCGAAAACTACTTCTTGCCTACAATGGAATAAGATTTATAAGATACAAAACGTATGAATGAAGCTCTTGAAGAGTATATTCTACAACACATAGATGACGAAGGGGAATTACTGGCAAAACTGAATAGGGACGCACATGTGAATCTCCTTCGTCCTCGTATGCTATCGGGCCATTTGCAAGGCAGAATGCTAAAGATGTTTTGCAAAATGATGAACCCGAAGAACGTACTCGAAATCGGAACGTACACAGGTTATGCAACAATGTGCCTGGCAGAAGGATTAAGTCCCGACGCTGAAATCGACACCATTGAAATTAACGACGAGCTCGAAGACTTTATTCGTAAATACATCAACCAATCTCCGCTCAAAGACAAAATAATGTTGCACATCGGAGATGCTCTCGAAATTATTCCCAACTTGAACAAACAGTTTGATCTGGTGTTTATGGATGCAGACAAACGTTTGTATTGCGAATACTTCGATTTGTTGATAGACCGAATGAAATCGGGAGGTATCATTATTGCAGACAATACGTTGTGGGACGGAAAGGTGCTGGAAACACCGCATCACACCGACCTTCAAACCATCGGAATTATCAAATTCAATGACATGATAGCCGCCGACAAACGTGTAGAAAAGGTAATACTCCCTATACGCGACGGTCTCACATTGATCAGAAAAATTTAAATTATCTAATATGGAAAGTACAAGATTAAGCAAGATTGGACGCTTGCTACAAAAAGAACTTGGCGACATCTTCCTAAAAGAAGCCAAAGGAATGCCCGGTACTTTGATCTCTGTTACGGCAGTTAGAGTAAGCCCAGACTTAGGGGTTGCAAAGGTATACCTTAGCATCTTCCCTTCAGAAAAAGGCAAAGATCTACTAGGCGTAATCAAAGAGAACTCAAAAGCGATCCGCTACGACCTAGGTCAGCGCGTGCGTACGCAATTGAGAAAGATTCCGGAACTTATTTTCTATCTTGACGACTCTCTTGACTATGCAGAGAACATCGACAAATTGTTGAATCAATAACAAAGCCCTGCTGTCCTTGAAACTACCGTTCTACATAGCTCTTCGATACCTTTTCTCGAAGAAAACACACAATGCAATCAATTTGATATCCATCATCTCAGTATGCGGTGTTATCATCGCTTCAGTAGCGTTGGTATGCGCATTGTCTGTACTGAACGGATTCAACGGACTAGTGGCTTCCTTATTTGGAGCTTTCGATCCCGAGCTAAAGATCACGGCACGCTACGGAAAAGTGTTTGATCCCTCAGAGCCCGAGATCGCTAAGGCTCTTGCGCTTCCCGAAATACAAAAAGTAGCACAAGTGCTGCAAGAGAACGCGCTCCTTAAGTTCAAAGACCGACAAACCACAGCTACGCTGAAAGGAGTTTCAGACAACTTTAATCAGCTCAACGGTATAGACAGCCTTTTGCTCGACGGCAACTTTCTGCTCGAGGATCAGATCTGCAACTACATCAACCTCGGAGTAGGACTTTCGGGTACATTGGGTGCCGGCCCCGGCTTTGCATCTCCTATCGAAGTACTCATTCCGAAACGAAACGAACGAATCAACATGGCCAATCCGGCCGCTTCACTCAACTCCGAATATACGCATATTGCCTCGGTTTATGCTGTAAACCAACCATTCTACGACGAAGCTTTTGCCCTCGTCCCCATCTCTATGATGCGTAGATTACTTGATTACACCAACGAAGTTTCGGCTTTGGAAGTCAAGCTTACCTCACCCGCTCTGATCCAACGCGTAAAAAAGGAGCTACAAGCACGCCTTGGCGAAAACTACCTTGTAAAAGACAGGCACGAACAGCAAGAGGCTTCCTTTAAAATGATGCAAGTAGAGAAATGGATGACTTTCCTTATCCTTACCTTTATTCTCATCATTGCATTATTTAATGTAGTAAGTTCCCTTTCGATGCTCATATTGGAAAAGAAAGAGGATGTAAGAACATTGCGTTTTATGGGAGCTGACGACAAACTAATCTCTCGAATTTTTCTTATTGAAGGCTGGATGATTGCCGGACTTGGTGCGCTCTTTGGCGTTGCCATCGGCATTGTGCTTTGCTTGCTGCAAGAACATTTTGGCTTTATATCCATGGGCGACTCCTCCGGTACCTTCATCATTGACGCCTATCCCGTAGCATTGGAATGGGGAGACATCCTTTTCGTTTTGGCAACGGTTTCTTCTATCGGATTCCTTGCCGCCTACTACCCCGTATATTATCTAGGCAAAAAGTGGTTGCAATAATCAAATAGCAACCACGCATTCACCGCGACACATCTTCACGACGTTTATTTTCAAACTATATGACATTCGAATCGTCAGATGCCGACCTGCCGATTCATTCTTCACAGATCGGAAGAGCGTCGGGTAGGGAAAG
>CAMTPD010000230.1 GCA_947074265.1 uncultured Porphyromonadaceae bacterium | reverse complement strand
CCGATCTTGAAGATGAAGCATATTATACAGCATATAACCAGAATACAGTTGCTCGGAGCTTTGCTCTCGATTGTGCTGTTGGTCGGATGTAAATCAGACGAACTAAGAATTGAAAGCAAGAACGGTTTGCGTATCAAAGTAAACTATCCTACGGCAACTCAAACAAAGGCATTGAGCGGAATGCGGCATGAGATACGATACTTTCTTGCCGATATGGATGGGAATATTATCAATAATATTCTTTCCGCTTATCAAGCAGACGAGTCGGTGATTGTAATGGAGCCACTACCTTTGGGAGAGTATCAAATATTTGTTTTGGGTTATGACAAGTCGTTGTTGCAGCAGGGATTGCAAATTACCGACCAATTGATGCATACCGACCAAACATGGTTTGAATTTGCAAATCAAAAAGTTCCCGTACTGAACGAAGGAGAGCTATTTTATGCCAACAAAACATTTCTAATACGCAACGAAGAAGTAGAGTTTCTTTCGCTCGATTTAGGAAGGGTATTGAGTGGGGTAGAAGTAAAAACAGAAGCAGCATTCGACTATTTGAATAAAAGTATTGAGGATGTAGAGTTAAGCTTTCCGGAGTCAGACTCTTTTTACAACGGAATGTCTGTTGCCGGAGCTTATCTAGGACGTGCAGTATTGAATAAGGAGAAAGTCTCGTGCCATGCGAGCAATGCATTTTATGTCATGCCTCAAATCGGAAGAGATTCATTAGAGGCGATTGTGACAGTGACTACTGAAAATCACCAAGGTTTTCGCTTTTCATTGCAGCATCAGGGTCGCTATACAATGTACAAAGGAGAAATGAGCCTGCTTACGGTCAATTTATCGTCGCATCCAGATGCTAAGAATGCAACAACTTATGTCAAGTGGCAACGATTAGAGCCTAATTATGCCCGAGAGATTCTTTCTCGAAATGAACCTCCGGCTGTGGTAACAAATGCAAGTCTGCGAAACTTCGATATGAAAGAAATTATCCAGACGAAGTTTCTCGAAAACGATTCGGTATTGATAACTTCTTACTCATCCAAGCCCGTAAAAGACATTCAGTTGTACATGCGTGTGTCGGGATATAGTGAACCGATTTGTATTGCAGTGATCGACTCTTTGCCAGGTTTCGGTCAAACCACTTTTTCTCCGGTATTTCTGCGTGAAAAGGCAACCTATAAAACGAAGTCAAACGATGAGGTGCAGTTTCAAGCAGAACAACTAGATGCTTCAAAGATGTCTTTGTTTATCGATTGTCAAGACTTACATTATCAGAAATTAAAAGAAATTAGATGTGATTGGAACATTCGTTTCTGGACATACGGAGGTTCGCAATGGCGAGAAATGCGCTGGTTGTATGCCCGCGAGTGGTGTGTTATTTCCCAAAATATAGCTTATATATTCTCTTCTCCCGAGTTTAAACACATCTGGGATGACTATAAATCGATTATGGGGGCCGACTTATACGATAACAATAAAGTGACATTTACTCCTCAAATGTATTTGGATTTGCATGCTGCAATGTTTACAAGACGTAACCTTGTTACCGGAGTCACGGCTATTGGTGGTGGTCTTGGTGGAGGATCCGTATGGGGAGTAGACCATTGGCACTTTTATGGACATTATAGTTCTTTTCACGGAATAGGAACAATAGCCCATGAGTTTGGGCATTGCTTGGGTTATAGTCACAGTAGTGCAATAGCATCTGATAGCGGACGAGCTGCATTCCAAAACTTTATGGTAGAGCTTCATGACTTTATGAATGATACCGGGCGTTTGCCTTACTTGAAGTCAGATCGAGGATTTATAGACTTCCATAATCCGATCAATCAAGAATTTTGGCATAACGGTGTTGTTGAGAGCTGGCTCGAAACCGAGCGAGACACCGCTTTGGAAGAGTACTTTCGAAATAATCCACTTAATTAAACATGAGAAGGTCTTAGAAAATGAAAAGAAAGAAGCATACCATTATAAATAAATGCGCATTCGGCTATCTTTTGTTGTGTTTAGCTTTTGCTTCATGTGAGCAACATGACATAGAGAAAACAAATGCGTCTAAGCAGATTCAATTAAGTCTTGATAATATAAAGGCTCCATTAGAATCGGGACAAGCCCTATTCTTCGATGCTAAAGGCAAGTTATTGCAATCGAAGGCAATGGATTTGTCGGAAAAGAAAGCCATATGTCTTGACGTTGAAACAAGTGCAACAGATCGCATTTTATTGTTGTCGGGAGACGTGGCATCTACATTGAATACCACCTCCGATACGTATGAAGAGATAATTGCAACACGAACTCCGATTGTAGATTATCAAACATCTTATCCACAACAAATTTATTCGGTTCAGGTAAATGTAGGATCTTTGGAAAATACCAATGAAGCGGTTCGTTTTGTACGGTCGCTTTCTCGTATTGATGTCTCTATTGATCCGGTACTCAGTATTGATATAGACTCTTGTGTGATCGAAAACTTAGTAGATCAATCGTATTTGTTTCAGAATACAGGTATTCCGATAGCAGAATTGAACTATACGTCTTTACGAATAGACGGTGCTCGGTTTGCATCAGAGACCGTACAAGCTATGACGATCGCACAAGTTTATGAGTCTTATGACGGTATTCAGCCTAAAATAACATTCTATGCAAAACAAGATGGAAAGGCAGTAACATTCAAAACAGAGCTTCCTTCTAGTTTAGTCAGAAATCAAGTGTATACTGTTCATATCGATGCCGAGCAATCACACTTACGTACCAATGTGGTGATAAGTCCGTGGGACGATGGCGGATCAATTATTATAGGACCTGATGATTTTGCATTTAAGTTAGATCTTGATAAATCCGTTGTTCCATCCTTTGTACGTTTTAGCGATAGCCGAGATACATTGTATGTTCCATCTTGCAATACAGAGCTACTTCTTGCTTTGGATACAAATGTAGAAACAGAAATGCAAATGACCGGTACGGCAATTTCTATATCGAAAGAGACTCAAGACGATTACTTAGGTAACCGATTTCGAGTGCGTTTGAAACAAAAATCAATAACAGAAGCCCAATCAGTAACAAGTCTTTATTTTAAAGAGAAGGATGGAGCTGAATATTTGAATCAAGCCATTGTAATTGTGCAAGAGCCTGCTCGTATTGTACTCAACGCTTCAAATGTTGATATTAAAGACGATTGCATAAATTATACCGATTATATAGACGGTACACTAGGAGCAATCAAGAGCGGATTTAGCGTTTCCAACTATACAATCAACTCAGATGCCGACCAATATCAATGGGTATTTATGAGATACAAAGGAGGTATCTACAGTATTGAAGGAGGCTTTAAACCAAACGACATCCATGCCGAAGGACAACAACAAGCCAGCAGTATTCGTATTCGATATACCGACGGGGTTGAAGAAGAATATACTTTCTCGCGCATACGAACATCGTTGCCCGTAGTATCATTCAATGGAAAATACTGGAGTAAGTATAATATGCGCGGTAACTCCAAAGATATGAAAGACCAGATAAGCTTTAAAGACGAGCAGGCTAATTTGTGGGATTATTTAAAGTCTTGCTCGGATGAAGCATTTTTATTTTATGCCGGTGATGAATATGCCGGAGTAAATCCGACTGGTCTTCGATTATCGAAAAACGAGCAAGGGAAATTAACTTACGAAGGTTATTGGGATGCTTTCGGAGCAGCAACGATAAGCGACACCAAGGCCGATTCGCATTGTCCTTCGGGGTATGAAGTTCCATCGGAAGAAGATATAAGATCAATCATAGGTTCTTCTGTAGTTCATTTATATCCTTTACAAAAAGGACAAGAAGATACGGACGCATATTTGGTCAACAAGCAACGTTATACAGTGGATAGGTATCGTCGAAATGCACTACTCAAAGATGGTATTGTCGTAGATGATGTATATCATTTACGGATAACAAATCCGCAAGGCGAATCAATCGTATTGAATGGTTTAGGATTTCAGGCAGATCCGAACTCCGTTGCGTGGGGATATTGGTTATTTGCCAATGTAACCGAATCCAGAACTTTTGTAGGATTCAATCACAAAGGGAATAACTTTTATATGCAATCACACTCTGGCAAGAAAACCAACTTGGTACGTTGTGAGATCGGAAGAGCACACGTCTGAACTCCAGTCACTCCGGAGAATCTCG
>CAMTPD010000229.1 GCA_947074265.1 uncultured Porphyromonadaceae bacterium | reverse complement strand
TGCTTCAGACCTTCGCGATATTAATTGCTCTTCTGTTCTTCATAGTCAGTTTTACAGCTGCTCGAAATTTCTAAAACATGTTCACTTAAGTCAAGCTCATATGCCACCAAAGCAAATATAGCACTTTGTCATCAAAACAAACACAAATAGTAACAAATATGCGGTAAAACACCGAGACTAGAAAAAAACAACCTATTATATTGATAGCAAATACCTACAGTTGCAAACTTGTATGCTATATATAAACTGCTTGAGATTTTCATAAAATATTCTTCATGCGTCATTACAGGTAAATATCCACAGGATACAACAATAACAACTCTCTTAAATCATACATACGATAGCTACTAATTCTTTCGATAGCCATTTCCTCGGGAAAACACTCCGGTATTTATTGGTGAAGAGTTGAAAAAGTATTCACGAAGAGTTTTTCGAATCTTCACAAAGATTGCTCATATTCTTCACGAATACTTTTTAGAGTGTCCACGAATACTTTTTTCACTCTCCTTGAAAATAAAATTGACTTATTAGATAAAGCACAAACGCAAAAATCCCCCTAATGACACAAGTTTGTGTATCATTAGGGGGATCCTTATATTCTATGTAAAATTGTTTTGTACTAGCAGCGAATATTTAGTTCACGCAATACATCGCGAATTTTTTCGAATGTCGTAATTCTTGTTGGCACCAACGGCAAACGAAGTTTGTTTTCGATATATCCCATTGCGTGAAGAATACTTTTCACACCGGCAGGATTACCATCCACAAACAGCAATTCGAAAAGCTCCGTAAAACGGTGATGTATCAACAACGAACTTTGGTAGTCACCATTAAGAGCTAAGCGCACCATGCGGCTAAACTCGTATGGAAATGCATTTCCGATTACAGAAATTACACCCCCAGCACCCAATGAGATAAGCGGATCTGTAAGACCATCGTCGCCTGACATTACATCAAAGTCGGCAGGTTTATGCTTGATGATATCATCCATTTGCGTAATATTGCCAGATGCTTCTTTGATTGCTACACAGTTTTTACATTCACGTGCGATACGCAAAGTTGTTTCGGCAGTCATATTTACGCCCGTACGTCCCGGTACATTATAAAGTATAATAGGCAATCGTGTTGCTTCAGAAATAGCTTTATAGTGTCTGTAGATTCCTTCTTGAGAAGGTTTGTTGTAATAAGGAACAACAGAAAGAATGGCATCTACACCATTAAAATTTCCAGTCTTTAGTTTATCGCAAACAGCTTTTGTACTGTTTCCGCCTACACCCAAAACAATAGGAATACGACCGCGTACTCGCTCTATTACAAGGTTTAATATTTCAGTCTTCTCTTCTTCGGTTAGCGTTGGTGTTTCGGCTGTAGTACCTAACACTACGAGATAGTCTGTACCATTTTGAATTTGGTGATCTACCAATCGTCCCAGTGCTTCAAAGTCTACGCTTTCATCTTGCTTAAAGGGAGTAATAAGTGCTACTCCCATTCCTTTTAGATTTATATCTGCCATACGGTCAAAATCCTTTGATTTACTTTAATTACTTACAAAAATAAGCAAAAATATCATTTTGCACGGATTGTGCGGAGATAAAATAATATTTGTTCGAAAATTGATTTAATATCTGCCGATTCTTTATACGATAGCTCAATATCATAAACGAACTGAACAGGCTTAGAGCCAATGCCAATACGCAGAAATGTAGACCCTAGCCAATACAAATAAGCATGCAGCGAAGATGTGTCTGCCGTAAGGTCTATAAATACATCTGCTTGGAGCTTTTTAAATACAGAAAAGCAATGTTCGGTAGGAAGACCAAAGCGAGAAATAAACTGCTTCCCACTTACATGGATTACATCATCTGCCTCTTTGACACCTCGACCAAACACAACAAATTTAAGCTTTTTCCCGGCTTTGCGCAACGAATCCGCCTCAGCATAAATAAGATCAAAATCTGTGGCATTCACAAATATTGCCATAGTACGTATTTCATCGTATGCAAGATAGCGTCGATCGCAGTTACCTGCTTGCAATAAGCTTTGTAGCTTGCGTTTTAATATCATATTTGAAAGCTTCATAACAGATCTTATTTAGTTTATTCAGTCCTGAATCATTTGTAGAAACTCTTCTTCTGATAACAACGTAACTCCTAACTTAGTTGCTTTATCTAACTTTGAAGGACCGATGCCTTCGCCCGCGAGTAAATAGTTGGTTTTACCTGATACCGAGCCTGGGTTTTTACCGCCATTTGCTAAAATAAGCTCTTTATATTCATCTCTCGAATGATGCTTAAACGTTCCACTGATTACAATACTTACACCTTTTAGCTTGTCTGTAGTCACAAGACCTTCAACCTCTATAATATTCAATTGCAAACCGGCAGTACGCAAACGTTCTACCATTGCCTTGTTTTCTATATTATCGAAATACTCAAGTACACTACGGGCAATACGGTCTCCGATTTCATCGACTTCGATCAAGGCATCGTATGAGGCTTGTTCCAGCGCATCGATGTTTTTGAAAGCTGCTGCCAGTTTTTTAGCGACAGTTTCGCCTACATAACGAATACCGAGTCCGAATAGCACACGTTCGAAAGGCACTTGTTTGCTTTGCTCAAGACTTGACAGTAGATTTTTCACACTCTTATCTTTCCAACGAGGAAGCGCGATAAGATCATCGTATGATAAGTCGTATAAGTCTGCAACGTTCTTGATTAGCTGCGCACTGTAAAGTGTATCTACTGTTTCAGGACCGGCTGCAATGTTCATCGCCCTACGTGTAAGAAAGTGTTCGATACGCCCTTTGATTTGTGGCGGACAACCGGTATCGTTCGGACAATAAAATGCGGCTTCTCCCTCTATTCGGTCAAGTGGAGTTCCACATTCGGGACAATTCTTGATGAATTGTACTTTCTCGCCAATTAATAGACGTGCTTCTTTGTCTACCCCTACAATCTTTGGTATAATTTCGCCACCCTTTTCTACATAAACCATATCACCGATATGCAAATCGAGGCTTTCGATAATATCTGCATTATGCAGCGATGCGCGCTTTACAACAGTACCAGATAATTGTACGGCATCCAGATTGGCCACAGGAGTAACAGCACCGGTACGACCTACTTGATACGAAACAGAGTTGAGGCGGGTTAGCGCTTGCTCTGCTTGAAATTTATAAGCTATTGCCCAACGGGGAGATTTTGCCGTAAAACCTAGTTCTTGTTGCTGATTGATTGAATCAACTTTCAGTACGATACCATCTGTTGCAACCGGAAGATTCTTACGTTCTACATCCCAATAATTAATAAACTCAAATACCTCATCAAGACTTGTACAACGTTTCATTGTCTCGGGTACTTTAAATCCCCAAGTACGTGCCAGTTGTAGATTTTCATAATGAGAATCGGTAGGAAGTGCGTCGCTCATCATGTAATAGAAATAAGCATCGAGACGACGCTGAGCTACGACAGACGAGTTTTGAAGTTTAAGTGTTCCGGATGCAGCGTTGCGCGGATTGGCAAATAAAGGTTCTTCTTGTTCTTCTCGTTCTTTGTTGATACTATCAAAAACAGCCCATGGCATTAGAATTTCTCCTCGCATTTCAAAATGAGCAGGAAAACCTCCTTCACGAAGCTTGAGAGGAACGGAACGAATTGTTTTTACATTGTTCGTCACATCATCTCCACGAGTTCCGTCTCCACGAGTTACAGCACGCAGTAGTTCTCCATTCTCATACGTTACAGAGATAGAAGTACCATCATATTTTAGTTCGGCTACAATTGCAAAATCCTCTTGTAAAGCCTTTCGAGTACGTTCATAAAAATCGGTAACTTCTTCTGCCGAATATGTATTGCCCAAAGATAGCATCGGATAGCGGTGTTCTACCTGAACAAATTCGTTCGAGATATCGCTCCCTACACGCTGAGTTGGTGACAGCGGATCGAAAAACTCGGGATTATCAGCTTCTAGTTTTTGTAATTCATGCAATTTCTTATCAAATTCGAAGTCGGTAATCTCCGGCTTTAATAGTACATAATAATTGTAATTATTCTTTTCCAATTCAGATCTTAAACTATCTATCTGAGCCATAACCTGCTCTTTATTTAAAATCATTATTTCTATCTTTTCGTGAATCAGTATAAGGCAAAAATAGCAAAGTTCGCTCAAAATGCTAACTTTGTAT
>CAMTPD010000228.1 GCA_947074265.1 uncultured Porphyromonadaceae bacterium | reverse complement strand
CTCGTATCGCATTGAATGAAGGTACTTTTCGAAAATATCATCCCGAATTAGGGTTAGATGATGGAGATAAGTTTCTTGAGATAGCGGTACAAGCTTCACAAAGGCTAATGGATGAATATAAATACAGTATATCAACTACAGCATCTGGTTCAACCCCTCCATATAGAGCTTTATTTAGTAGTTATGATTTAAGTGCTAATCCTGAGATTATTCTTTATGCGGATTATGACAAAGCTTTGGGTCGACTTCATGGTGCGGGATCTTTGTTAAACTATAACAATAGTATTAGTCGTAGTTTAATGGAAGATTATTTGGTTATTAAAGATGGAAAAGCAATTCCGTTTTATAATATACCGGATTATGAGAAGATGACCGTAACCGAAATATTTGCAGACAGAGATCCTCGCATGGAAGAGACGATCATGAAACCAGGCTATATTAAAGACGGAAGTACAAAACCTTTTCGTCAGAATATGGAACTTGGAGGATATGGGCAGATTAAATTTTGTCACGACTTGAGTTATGACCAGTGGGAGTGGGGTAAAGCATATAATGACCTTCCAATCATCCGTTATGCTTCAATATTATTGATAAATGCAGAAGCAAAAGCAGAATTAGGGCAGTTGACACAGGCAGATATAGACAATACAATCAATCAATTGCGTCGCCGTGTAGGAGTTCCGGATGCAAAACTTAGCGAATGGTTAAGTAATTCGGATCAGGTTCAAATTGCACGTTATCCAAATGTAAGTTCATCTCAGATAGGAGCTGTTGTCGAAGTTAGACGAGAAAGACGTATTGAGCTAGCTTGCGAAGGTGTACGCTATAATGACTTAATGCGTTGGGGGTGTGGTAAATTGATGGAGGTAGCACCGCAGGGAGCTTATATACCTGGTTATGGTTTATATGATATAACAGGAGATGATGTTCCGGATATTTGCTTTTTCCCAACAAAAGAGGAAGCAGATGCCGCAATAGCTACACTCCCAGAAGGAACCGACATTACAACTTATTTACTAAACAGTGCATCTACGATTAGTTTGACGGAAGGCGATAAAGGACATATTCGTCGCGTGAGTCAAATCAATGCATGGACATGGGTTGCTCCAAAATATTACTATACTCCGATGTCTCGAACAGATCTTAATGTGAACAACAACCTTGTTCAAAATCCTTTCTGGCAATAAATATTTCATTTAACTAAACCTTTCGAAAGGAAGGCATATATTCTAAGCTTGTAACTTGCAAAGGTTGTTAAGTGATTAACGGCCTTTGCTTTTTTTCTGTTTTCGACTTTACATAAATCTGAAATAATTCGAATGCTCATGAGAAATAAACTATTCAGTTGTCTGAGTCTTGTTGCATGCTTGTTCTTTTGTTGTTCATGTACTCAAAAGAAGCAACAAACGAACAAGGAACTCAAAGTAATGGCGTGGAATATTTGGCACGCCGGACACGAAAAAGCATATCCCGAAGAAGGATGTCGCAATACCATTGATATCATCAAAACATCGGGAGCCGATGTAATCCTCATGGTCGAGACGTATGGTTCGGCACCGATGGTTGCCGACTCACTGGGATTCGACTACCGACTATTGTCGAGTAATCTATGCATCTTTAGTCGTTATCCGATTACGAATACATACACCTTTCCCGATTCAATCAGTACCTTCAATTTCGGAGGTGTAGAGATTGATGTAGAAGGAAGCAAAGTGCGACTCTTCGATACATGGCTTCACTACTTGCCCGATGCGCGTTTGGTGCCGACGGATAAGACCGAGCAAGAGATTCTCGCTTGGGACGATGAAGGAAGCAGAGACGATGAGATTGCAAAGATACTGAGCGTGCTCCGTCCTTTTATGGCGCAGACCGACTCGATACCGGTAATTATGGGGGGCGACTTCAACAGTCACTCGCATCTCGACTGGACAGAGGAAACCAAAAACTTGTATAATCACGGCGGAGCAGTGGTAAACTGGACCGTTTCGTCTCGTATCATTGATGCCGGATTCAAGGATAGTTTCCGTGAGATCAACTCAGATCCGGTTCAAAACATCGGCACAACGTGGCTTACCGATTGCGACGAAGCCAACACGCGCAGAGATAGAATCGACTTCATCTATTACAAAGGAGAGACGATAACTCCGGTTGCATCCGAAACGTACAATGCCGAACTGGGCTCTGTACTTCCTTTCGAAGGAAAAGAATTTCTGTATGCGTCGGATCACGGATTTGTATTAACAACCTTCCAACTTAGCAAATGATGGCAGTAACCAGAAGAACGTTTATCAAGCAACTATCCCTGTCGGTTCTGGCGGTGTCGGGAACTTCCTGGATGCAGTCGTGCAGCAGTGCGAATAAGAAGCCGCTTCGCTTTGGGGTAATCTCGGATGTACACATCGAATTGCAAGACGATGCCGTAGAGCGACTACAGGTATTCATCGATGAGGCATCGAAACGCGAACTCGACTTTATCATTCAGTTGGGCGACTTCTCGCACGGAAAGCGTGCCGAAGAAATGGTAGCAGTGTGGAACAAGTATCCCGGCAACGGATACCATGTCTTGGGCAATCACGATATGGATCATACGACAAAGGCCGAGATTGTACGCATTCAGCAAATGCCCGATACCCACTATACGTTCGACGCAGGCGGCGTGCGCCATGTTGTTCTCGACTGCAACTTTGTGCGAAAAGACGGAACATGTGTCGACTATGCATACGGCAACTATTACGTAGACCGCAACGACCGCGATTTGATCTCGGATACACAGCTCGACTGGCTTGCAAAGACATTGCGCGAAACCGACAAGCCGGTACTCATCTATTCACATCAAGGGATTGGTTCGGCAGGAACGCCATCGCGCAAAGCCATCCGTACCCTATTGGAAAAGCACAATACCGATAGACCCGATGTGCGGGTGATGGGATGCTTGTGCGGACATCATCACATCGACAAATGGGAAGAAATAAACGACATTCCTTACTATTACGTCAATAGCGCGTCGTATCTTTGGGTCGAAGGCGAACCGAAATACTCGAAAGGGAACATGGCAGAATACGAAGACGCATTGTTTGCATTCGTTACACTCGACGTGGATAAAGGCAAGTGGGATATTGAAGGAGTAACCAGCAAATTCAAGCAGCCCGCACCGCAAGAAACCGATACCATCAAAGCCTCTATCGCTTCTCGTCAAGTGTAGCGTATGCTTTGCGCAAAAGCTAACTTTTGCTTCCCTCGAAATTGAGCTTAACAATAACAATGAAATATAGGCATTACATCATGAAAACAACAACCTTACGCAAAGCAACCTTATTCTGCTTTGCAGCCTCATTAGTAGCCTGCGCCGCTAACGCGCAAGACTATAGCGGAAAAGTGTATAACGATACCAATAAGAACGGACAGTTCGACAAGGGCGAGAAACCCCTTTCGGGCGTACTGGTAACCGACGGACTGAATGTGGTGAAAACCGACAAAGAAGGAACCTTCTCGCTACCCGGTCATCCGAAAGCCCGCTTCATTTATATCACTTCTCCGTCGGGCTATATGGCTCCATCAAAACACTACATTCCCGTTGCGGAAAAGAACGATACCTACAACTTCGGTTTGGTAACCTACGTGGCCGAAGACGCGAAGGGCAATCACAACTTCGTGCAAATATCCGACACGGAGATCAGCGATCCCAATCAAGGAGACTGGGTAAAGAATCTGCACGATTACGCAGCAGCCGAAAAGGCAGCCTTTATTGTGCACACCGGAGATATTTGTTACGAGAAAGGACTAAACAGTCACATTCAGATCTTGAACAACGAATCGCTTACCTGCCCCATGTATTATTGCATCGGTAACCACGACTTGGTAAAAGGAAAGTACGGCGAAGAACTATTTGAGTCGCTTTACGGTCCGGTATTCTACTCGTTCGAAACAGGCAACACACACTACATCGTAACGCCGATGTTGGGTGGCGACCATGCTCCGTCGTACCGCAAAGAAGATGTGTACAAATGGATGAAAAACGATTTGGCCCACGTATCGAAAGACAAAACCGTGATGATCTTCAATCACGATTTGCTTACACACGGCGACACGTTTGTGTACGGCATCAACGACAACGAAAAGATCAATCTAAACGAACACAACCTCAAGGCATGGCTCTACGGTCACTGGCATATCAACTACATTCGCAAGCAGGGCG
>CAMTPD010000227.1 GCA_947074265.1 uncultured Porphyromonadaceae bacterium | reverse complement strand
TGTACAGGGCTTATGTCTTTGGCAGTAGTGCCCTGTATGGCCGGCAAGAAGTCGGACAAAGAGGCTAAGAAGCCGATGAATATTTTGTTTATAATGAGTGACGACCACTCTTATCAAACAATCAGTGCGTATGACAAGCGTTATATCAATACGCCTAATATCGATCGCATCGGCAAAGAGGGGGTGATCTATACCAATAGTTTTGTTGCAAACTCGATAAGCGGACCAAGTCGTGCTTGTATGCTTACAGGAAAACACAGCCACAAGAATGGGTTCATCAATAACTCGAAGCGTTTTGACGGTTCACAACAAACGTTCCCAAAATTGCTGCAACAAGTAGGGTATCAAACTGCCGTTGTGGGTAAATGGCACCTTACTTCAGATCCAACAGGATTCGACTACTGGAACATCCTTGTTGGGCAAGGTGAATATTATCAACCAACATTTATCGAAAACGGAGTAAAGGGTATTCGTCAAGGTTATGCCACGAATGTGACTACAGACATAGCACTCGACTGGCTTGATGAAACACGTGATAAGGATAAACCTTTCTGCTTGCTGTTGCATCATAAAGCACCACACCGCTCGTGGATGCCGGATATCAAATATTTAGGAGCTTATGATGACGTAACGTTCCCATTGCCGGATACATTCTACGATACGTATGAAAACCGTATCGCTGCTCAGCAACAAGAGATGAGCATTATTGAAGATATGGATTTGGTATATGACTTGAAGATGGCGGATAAAGAGAATGAAATTCATACAGAGAATAAAGGGCTCGAAGGCGCCGGTCGTAGCATGTACAATAGTCGCATGACTCCTGAGCAAAAGAAGGCATGGGATGCGTATTACGATCCGATCATCAAAGACTTTAAAGAAAAGAAACTTACCGGAAAAGCACTTGCGGAGTGGAAATACCAACGTTATATGCGCGACTACATGAGTGTGATCCAGTCGGTAGATGATAACATTGGTCGTGTACTCGACTATCTAGAGAAGAACGGACTGCTTGAAAATACGTTGGTGGTTTATACTTCCGACCAAGGTTTCTACATGGGAGAACACGGATGGTTCGACAAACGTTTCATGTACGAAGAGTCGTTCCGTACACCGCTATTGATGCGTTATCCGGGAGGTAAGAAAGGTAAAATTGATCAGATGGTACAAAACATCGACTACGCACCAACGTTCTTGGAAGTAGCCGGAGTGGAAGTTCCGGAAGATATTCAAGGAAACTCGGTATTACCATTGCTTGAAGGTGAGAAACCGAAAGACTGGCGTAAGTCATTATACTATCACTTCTACGAATATCCTGCCGAGCATGCGGTGAAACGTCACTATGGTGTTCGCAACGACCGATATAAATTGATACACTTCTATAACGATATCGATACGTGGGAGTTGTATGATTTGAAGAAGGACCCGAAAGAGTTGAACAACCTTTACGGTGCACCGGGATACGAAAAGATACAAAAAGAACTTCACGCGGAACTTAACCGACTACAAGATATGTACGAAGTTGAAGAACGCTAACAAATAGAAACGCCGAAAGAACTCAGTTGAGCTTTTTCGGCGTTTTCTTTATCTGATACGTCAGAATGGTTTGTCTTTTTATTGTGGTTCGTAGATTACAAGAATCGGATTATCTTCCTCTGCAACATTCGGAAACAGATCTGTCTCTGCGGCTTTGAATGCCAGCATGTAAGAGATAATGGTTTTCCCGTCGGGAGAAAACAGCGGCGTTTTTCCGTTTATGGTAAGTTCGTCGCTTTTCGGATCATTGATTACGACATTCGCATATGACTTGTTAGCTTTCTTGTCGTAAAGTGCAAGTTGGGAGATCTTATCTTTTGTCGGACCAGTACCCAGTTTGTATATAACAAAATAGTAGCGATCTGTATTTACAAAGTTAGTTGTGACAGCGCGTTGGCCTGTTGCTCTTTTTAAAGGTTCGCTGTTTTCATTAATTGTTACTTCATCATAGTCAAAATATAGATCTTTCATGTTTACATAGCCTGCAAGGGTAAGTTTATTGTCGGTCTGCACGTGAAAGATTGTATCGTTGAAGTAATGATAAAGGTAAATGTTATTATCAACCGAACCCATAAAAGTGGTGCCCATAAAGGTTTCGCCAAGATTCATTTCCCTGTCGGACTTGCTGATTGTATCAGCTTTGAGATCATTCGTGTTTACTGCAATTAAGGACGGACTCACACCATTATCAAAGCCATAATAGTAAAGCTTATCATCAAAAACAGAGAAGTTATTTATATGCTGAACAGGAGGTAATAGAAACGATCGAATAAACTTTCCGTTCATATCATACGTAACCATCTTTCGACCAAAATAGTCCATTACAAAGATCTCATTGTTGGGCTCGTCTATTTGTATTTTTTCTGCCGAAGTAAATTCGCCTGGTCCTTGGCCTATATTCCCTAATTTGCCGACATACTTCCCCTGCTTATCAAACTTAAAAATAGTACCTCTACTCACAATCCAATATGCATCAGAGCTTGTTTCGATTTGTGTTATTGAAGATATAAGGCAGGAGTCGTTTGTTTCTAAAGGAATAAACGATTGCTTCCATCCTAGAGCTTCTGTATCTAATTCAATCTTTTTATCAATATTCGATATCGAATTCAGGTCGATAACAGGAAGACTCGATTCATTAGATGTAGTACTGCAAGCGGAAGCAAGCAGTGCTGCGAATGCTACTGTGAGTGTAGTTGGTGCTTTCATGGTGTGGTTTGTTTTATAGTTGTTCGCTTTTAAATATTCATCAAAGCTGTGCCCAAATTTATAGATTGTATTTTAAATAAAATATATTTACACAAAATATAATCACACAAAACAAGCCATGAGGTGCGTAATCATGGATTACGGATAAAACCATAACTAATTCTTAAGACAATGAAGAGAGCTATATTATTGATGTTTTTATTTATTTCTGCTATTGTGAAGGGGCAGGTCGTGAAAGGTGTATTTGTAGATGAGCAAGACTCGCCACTTGCCGGAATAAATATAACGTTGCAAACAGTAGACAAACATAAACAAATCAGCGGAACTTCGACGAACGCTAATGGAGCGTTTAGTATTGTATATAAGCAATCGGGCAGTTATCTGCTTCGGGCTAGTTGTATTGGTTATCAGAGCTATGCAATGGAGTTGAAAGATCTTTCGGGAATTGTAGACTTGGGTCGTTTGCGGCTGGTGGAAGATCCGGTTGCTCTGGGAGAGGTGGTTGTTGAGGCGGCTTCAACGATTCAGAAAGTTGATTGTCAAATGGTGTTTCCTCAAAAACAGCAAATAGCCGCATCTACTTCGGGTTATACCTTGCTAAGCCAATTGGCACTGCCGGGAATCAAAATAAATGAAATGTCTCAGTCGGTCAGTACACTCACCGGCACGGGAGTGGTACAGTTACGCATCAACGGAATCATTTCGACAAAAGCCGATGTGACTGCATTGAATCCGACAGAAGTATTACGTGTAGAGTATATCGAGAATCCGGGCATTCGCTATGGAGATGAGGTAGGTGCAGTGATCAACTTTATAGTTAAGCGACGAAACAACGGCTGGGTAGGGGGAGTGAATCTAATGAACGCCCTCACAACAGGGTTCGGAACAGATCTTGTATACTTGAAGTACAATCACAAGCGAAGCGAGTTTGCCTTGAATTATTCACTAGACTACAAATCGGGCTTAGCAGAGAACGTTGATGAAACTGTGCGTTACCGTTTTCCGAACAATACAGAGCACTCGATTGAGCGCACCGGACTACACGCAACTAGTACCTCTCAACTGCATGCATTGCAGCTGAGTTATAATCTCAATCTAAACGATAAACACGTTTTTAATGCCGTATTGAGTGGTTCGCTTCTGCATAATCCCGTGAATATACTCAATCAAAAAGTGGAAGAAACCGGTAGGAATTCGTATCAGGCAATAACAGAAACTGCCGATAAGTTTAAATCCCCCTCACTTGATCTTTACTATCAAGCCGTTTTGCCACACAAACAATCGCTAACGATCAATGCGGTGGGAACTTACACAACATCCGACTACGATTATCACTACATAGAGAATGCTTTAAACCATGGTCAAGAACTTTCCGCTTACGGATATACGACAAAAGGAGAGAAGTATGCATAGATCGGAAGAGCGTCGTGTAGGGAAAGAGTGTACGTCCTGGTGT
>CAMTPD010000226.1 GCA_947074265.1 uncultured Porphyromonadaceae bacterium | reverse complement strand
GCTCTACACCCGGACGTACACTCTTTCCCTACACGACGCTCTTCCGATCTGGAACCAACTCTTCACGAGCTAGTAACAATGGATAATTTCTTTTTCTTCTAACAATAAAAACTTAACTTAACTAAACCTTGGCATTTTCATTTCATTAGCGGTAACTTTTCCAACAACTCACCACAGTTGTTGTAACGTAACACTGATTTTTCTTATTTGATCCTTTTTTATAGTCACCAATTATAAGATCACTTGCTTTTAATGCGTCGATGTATTTTATAAGCTCAACGTAAATAACGGTTCTTACTACAAACAACAACACAAGTGATAATATAGAAACTAACCTTTTCTTTTTATTTAAACTTATGCATTTACACAATATATAATACCAAAAGCATGCCATAAAATAGACACCTCCGTGCCCAGTACACCTAAAACACTACAAAACAACTAAATATATACAACTTCTATGAATTATTAACGCTAGGTGCCCAACTTACAAGTGTGGAAATCTACACAAAAAGTGTGGAATTAATCCACACACGCACCACACTTCCACACCACACATGCCACAAAATAAGAATCCCGCGATCGGGTGTGGCATTGATGCCCTTCCTGATCACGGGATTATATAGAGGAGATATTAATTCGTTTAATCGAGTGGAATTTGATATAGCTTGAGCTTATTATATAAGGTCTTTCTATCGATCCCGAGCATTTTTGCCGCTTTACTTTTGTTGTAGTCGGCACGTTGCAGAGCTTCTAATATCAGTGTTTTTTCCTGAGTGCTATCTTTTAGCGCGATAGAGCCTACAGGTTCGGGGGCCGGTTTCTCGCCAGACACAATCTCGGATGGTAATACCTCCGGCGTAACAAATCCGCCAGGTGTAAGCAGTACCGCACGCTTGATTACGTTTTTAAGTTCGCGCAAATTGCCCGGCCATGAATACGCTTTGAGTAGTCGCTCTGCTGCAGGATCAAACCCGATGGCTTCGCGTTCCAATTCAATGTTTGCCTTGTTGAGAAAGAAGTTTGCAAACAACATGATGTCGTCTTTTCGCTCTTGCAGGGTAGGCATCTTTAGCGTAAACTCGTTGATACGGTGGTAAAGGTCTTCACGAAATACGCCCTTAGCAATTGCATCTTGCAGGTTTTCGTTGGTCGCACTCACTACGCGCACATCGATATCAATTTCTTTGTTGCCTCCCACCGGGCGCACTTTCTTCTCTTGCAAAGCGCGAAGCAACTGCACTTGTACTTCGTACGAAAGGTTGCCGATTTCGTCGAGAAAAATAGTTCCTCCTTGTGCGGCCACAAAGTGTCCGGTCTTGTCTTGCACGGCTCCGGTAAACGATCCTTTGATATGACCAAAGAGTTCACTGGCCGCAATGTCTTTGGGCAATGCGCCACAGTCTATTGCTACAAACGGAGCTTTTGCTCGTTTGCTTTGCATGTGTATCAGTTTTGCGACGTATTCTTTACCCGTACCACTGGCACCGTTGATCAGTACCGACATATCGGTAGGTGCTACCAAGCGTACATATTCATAGAGTTCGCGGGCTTTTTCGGCCGTACCATGCAAGTATTCGCTTTGGTCTTCGGGTTCTGCTTTTGGTTTTACTTGTTTTGCGGCAACTGGTGGTGCGGCTACCGGCTCGTCGTTCTTTTCTACACTTTGCGATGCGGCAAGTGCGTCTTGTATTTTCTTGATCAAGTCATCGGGAACGATGGGCTTTGAAATGTAATCGGATGCTCCAAGTTTCATCGACTGCACAGCCGAAGAGATCTCGGCATATCCGGTCATCATGATAAATGCGGTTTGTGGGTATTTTTCTTTTACTTCGGTCAACAAGTCTATACCGTCTCTATCGGGCAAGCGCAAATCGGAAAGAATAAGCGCTACCTGACGTTCGGTTGTTATCTTTAAGGCTTCTGAAACTGAAGTAACCCACTCGACACTATAGCCTTTTCTGGATAAAAATCCTTTCAGCATAGTTCCGTACGTCACATCATCTTCAACTATTAATATGGTATTTATCTCAGCTTTCTTCATGCTCTTTTCTCATTATTCTTTCTCTATTCCCTTTGCTTGTAACAATATCGCGTTTATCTCTTCAATCACCTTTTGCATCAACGCTTTCCATACATCTTGCGAAGCGGAGAAGTCTTCTTTGTCTAGACGACGCAACTTTGCGGTGAGCTCATCGTCGCCTAGTAGCGTGATCACGGAAATCAACTTATGCGCAAGTGCAGAACCACTTTTCAAATCAATTGTTTCGAGGCAGTAACGCAATTGATCGGCATGTTTCGAAGTCTCGGATACAAATGTATCGAGAATCTCTTGTTTTAATTCCGGATCGTCTCCGCAGTATACAAAAAGATTATTCAGATCAAAACCCTTCGTTGGGATATGGTTAGTTTCTATTGGTGTTTCTAGTGTTTCGTTTGTATGTATCTTACAATATTTCCTTAGTAAGGAGAAGAGTTCTTCCGGTTTGAATGGTTTTGCAAGCATTCCATTAAACCCAACACTCTTATACTTATCTGCTTCCTTATCAGAATTGGCTGTAATTGCAAACACCGGAACATCGAGCTTCAAATTTCCACGCACTTGACGAATAAAATCGAACCCACTCATTCCCGGCATACGAATATCGGAAAAAACAACATCAAATATCTCTTTTTCTAATAATTTTAATGCATTTTTACCATTATCAATAGCATAAATTGTAACTCCACGGTCTTTTAATAACTCCGATACCATGCGAAGCATCAGTGCATCGTCGTCGAGCCATAACACTTTAAGGTACTTGATACAGTCTTGATCGTGTTCGAAACCGACCGACTCTTCGATCGTTTGTTCGGCACTTAGCTTAATCGGAATATTTACTAAGAAAGAGCTTCCTTTGTTTTTTCGTCCGTCAATTACAATAACTCCACCCAGTAGCGTGACCAGTTTGTTGGTTATCGTAAGACCAAGACCGAGACCATCAATCGCCTGTGCCGACGATAATCTAGAAAACTCTTTGAATATCTTATTGCGATCGGATGGGTCAATGCCAATACCGGTATCTACACATTGAAAATGAAACAGCGTTTCACTCTTATATATTTCGATCCATGCCCTTACAGTAATGCTTCCTTCGGAGGTAAACTTCACTGCATTTGAAACAATGTTTGAATAAATCTGGCGCAAACGCAACGGATCTGAAACATAAAGAACTCCTTCACTCGGTGTTACATCTACAATGAACTCGAGTCCTTTCGACTCGGCAAGCGGACGAAACGATTCGGCAATCTCCAATGAGAGTTGCAACGGATCAAAAGGCATTTCATTGATCACGACCTGATTGGATTCGAGTTTTTGAAAGTCGAGCAGGTTACCAATGAGTCCGAGGATATGCGAAGTTGAGCTACGCATGTTGTCAAGGAAATAATTGGCTCGTGCTCCCAATGCCATTCCCTTCAACAGTTCTATGTATCCGATTATTGAACTCAGCGGAGCCTTTACATCGTGCGAAACCGTAACCATCAGGTGTTCGCGGCTTTTGAGCAGATTGTCGGAGTAGATCTTTGCCTCAAACAACTGTTGCCGGTTGCGCTGATTGCGCGAAATATCCCGCCAAATGATGATAATAAATACAAATGCCAGAAACAATGCCGAAAGCGCAATGGCAGCAGTTTGCCTCGATGTATCGATCAGCAAACTTTCTTTTTCGAGCATGCGCTCAAGAGAGATGTGATATTCTTCTTGCTCCAGTTCACGAAGCATTTGATTGATCTTGAGCGTGATGATTCCGTTTGTTTTATTCAATCGGGCAATACGCTCGAGGACCTTCTTGTCAGACTCTGCCCGTTGGTCTTGCATTACATTTTTCAAGGTTGTAATTACCCCCATTACAGAGTCGGTTACATTGACAGATGTCCAAGTCGTATCAACCAGTACTTCGGTGATTTGCTTTATTTCATATTCCGGAATTGTATCTTTGCTTGGAGAAAAGGCTTCGGCCAGTCGCTTAAAAAAACCTTTCTTCCTTACGGGAGCAACCGGGAATACCGTATCTTGCTTTAGAATCGTAAGGGTAGAGAACTTAGGAGTGACAACGATGGAGTCGGTTTGTGATATAATCTTTTCGACGTTTTCTTTCCATATATCCGGACTTTTTGCTTCTTCTTTTTCTTCTAATAATTTTCTTTTCACTCTATTTTTTATT
>CAMTPD010000225.1 GCA_947074265.1 uncultured Porphyromonadaceae bacterium | reverse complement strand
GTTATCATATCTATTTTAGCATTGATGCTGTGCCTAGGGGCAATTGATGCTTGCTTTGCAACGGTAGGAATGATAATGTCTCTCATAGGATTGCTATTTTGGGCATTAGCCGATACTCTCTGTTTGGCCGATCGACTTTACAATGGATATAAGAATCAAGCAAATGTTTTACACAAAGCGGTGCATTCGCATATACGACATCAATTCACATTGCATACACCGATAGCCTTGGGGACAATGTCGATAACTCGTGGGTGGTTTCTGTTATTACCTATTGTAGCGGTCTCCATAGCCTCCGTCTTTTTGATATTAGCATTGTCATGGTTGCAGATAATACATGTCGAAATACATTCGTTACGTCACTTAGATCTTTTTGTATCGATTGTTTTCCCTGCATTTGCAGCATCTACCTTTGCTAAGGGAGGGGCAAACGACAAGAGAAGACTGATTTGTTCTAGAATGCTCTCTTGGATTATCGGACTTATTATTCTTATATTATCTGTTTGTCGATTTATCGATTGCTATTAAGACATAGATATAAAAAAAAGGCTGTTTCATTCGAAACAGCCTTTTGTATTTTGCACATGCGTGATAGATTATGCTTTGTCAGCAGAACCTAGAACGTCTGTAATTTTGTGCTTGTAAAGTGCTTTCAACTCTTCGCGAGCTGGACCTAGGTATTTACGTGGGTCAAATTCAGCTGGAGTGTTGTGGAATACTTCACGGATAGCAGCAGTCATCGCCAAACGACCATCAGAGTCGATGTTGATTTTACATACTGCAGAAGCAGCAGCTTTGCGAAGTTGTTCTTCTGGAATACCGATAGCGTCTTTCAATGCACCACCATATTTGTTGATGATTGCAACTTTTTCTTGTGGTACAGAAGAAGCACCGTGAAGAACGATTGGGAATCCAGGGATTCTTTTTTCGATTTCTTCAAGGATATCGAAACGCAATGGAGGTGGAACTAGAACACCTTCTGCGTTGCGAGTACATTGTTCTGGTTTGAACTTGTTAGCACCGTGAGAAGTACCGATTGAGATAGCCAATGAGTCTACACCTGTTCTCTTCACGAAGTCTTCAACTTCTTCCGGACGAGTATAAGTGTGGTGTTCAGCAACTACGTCATCTTCTACACCTGCAAGGATACCAAGTTCACCTTCTACAGTAACACCGTGAGCGTGTGCGTACTCTACAACTTTCTTTGTAAGAGCAACGTTTTCTTCGTATGAGTGGTGTGAACCGTCGATCATAACAGAAGAGAAGCCCATGTCGATACAATCTTTACAAAGTTCGAAAGAATCACCGTGGTCAAGGTGAAGAACAACTGGAATGTTCTTACCAAGTTCCTTAGCATATTCTACCGCACCTTGAGCCATGTAACGAAGCAAAGTTTGGTTTGCATATTTACGAGCACCGCTTGATACCTGAAGAATAACAGGAGAGTTTGTTTCAACTGCAGCTTGGATAATAGCTTGCATTTGCTCCATGTTGTTGAAGTTGAAAGCAGGAATAGCGTATCCGCCTTCAGCAGCCTTAGCAAACAACTCTTTCGTGTTAACTAGACCTAACTCTTTGTAACTTACCATTGTAGTATCTATTTATGTTAATGTTTAAATACACCACAAAGTTATAAATATTGGCGTAAAAGTGATGCTTTTAAGAATCTTTTTTTATATGTAGTCGTATTACAGCCAAAAAAATGATTGTTTTTCTTTTTTTATTCGGAGCGAATCCATAACTTTGCAATCCAAATGCCGGTTACCACCAATTTGCAGATAAACAGTACAATTAAATAATATAAAGCAATGAAAAAAGGTCTTCATCCAGAAGCTTATCGTCCAGTAGTATTCAAAGATATGTCTAACGGCGATATTTTTATTTCTAAATCAACTATTAACGCTAAAGAAACTATCGAAGTTGATGGTGTAACATACCCATTGTGCAAACTTGATATTTCTAGCACATCTCACCCATTCTACACAGGTAAGTCTACGTTGATCGATACAGCAGGACGTGTAGATAAGTTCATGAGCCGTTACGGTAACAGAAAAAAATAATCAATACAACCGTATTGTGAAAAAAAGGGTATCTCGAAAGGGATGCCCTTTTTTTGTACCTGTTGTAGAGCAATGTTTCAATTATAAGTCAAAATTGATTAATTAAAAATACTTTTGTACATTTACACGCTTAAGGTTTCATAGGCAAACCTTGGTAATTAGATACCTTGAAAAATAATAAATAGTATGACAAACGAACAATTGACTAGCATTCTGGCTGCATTTGATACGCCGGAGAAATTGGTTGAAGCAACTCCATTCGGAGATGGTCACATCAACGATACCTTGAAAGTAACAACTGAAGACGGCGAAGTGAAATACGTGTTACAACGCATCAATCACAACATCTTTAAGGATGTAGAGATGTTGCAAAATAATATCCATACCGTGACTTCACACATCCGTAAGAAACTAGAAGCGCAAGGCGAAACAGATATCGATCGCAAAGTGCTTACATTGGTTCCTACCAAAGACGGTAAGCTATATTACTTTGATGGCGAAAACTATTGGAGAATCTATAAAATGATTCCTCGTTCAAAGAACTTTGCAGAGATAACTCCGGAGCTAAGCTACGAAACAGGAAAGACTTTCGGGCAGTTCCAGTCTATGCTTGCTGATATACCTGAAGGAACTTTGGGCGAAACGATTCCAGACTTCCACAACATGGAGTTCCGTTTGAAACAATTCCACGATGCAGTAGAAGCCAACGCAGCAGGTCGCTTAGACGAAGTAAAAGAGTTGGTTGATGCTATCGAAGCACGTGCAGAAGCAATGTGTATTCAAGAGCGTTTGTACCGTAGCGGCGAATTGGCAAAACGTACCAATCACTGCGATACCAAAGTAAACAATGTATTGTTTGATGAAGACGGAAAAGTACTTTGTGTAGTAGATTTAGATACTGTAATGCCAGGCTTCGTATTGTCCGATATTGGTGACTTTATCCGTACGGGAGCAAATACAGGTCTTGAAGACGACGAAAACCTTGACAATGTAAATGTAAACATGGAGATTTTCAAGGCATATACAAAAGGATACATGGAGACAGCGAAAAGCTTCCTTACTCCAACTGAAATCAAAATGTTGCCTTACGGTGGTCGTTTGCTTACATACATGCAAACAGTTCGTTTCCTTACCGACTACCTAAACGGCGATACATATTATAAGATACACCATCCAAAACACAATCTGCAACGTACTCTTGCGCAATACAAACTGTTGCAAAGCTTAGAAGAACACGCTGCAGAAATGGATGCTTTTATGGAGAATTACTTGAATTGATGACTTTTCCAAGTATATACCTTAGGCTCTTCCTTTAGGAAGGGCCTAATTTTTTCGCGCACTTCCTTACTTAGATACTCCGGCGTAGTGTACTTGGCAGTAAGTGTTGGTGCATCTGCACTCAAATCGTAACGAATAAGATCTACATCGAGCCAGCGCACGTTGTCTTGAAATGCAAAACTATTCTTATCTACTCCTTCTTTGATAAACCACTCGGCTGTAACCGGCGAAAGCAAATCTTCTGTAGCAATAGGTTTCCAGTCTGTAGAAAAGAAACTTACCTTACTATCACATACCGGTGCACACACCGTGTTTACCATACAAATGATCTTAGAGTCGTTGATCAGTGGCAATAACTTCAATTGAATACTACTGCGGTCGCTTACTTCTGCCAAGATATAATCGTCTGTCATCTGCTTGATCGACGAAGTTCCATTAAGTTTATTTTTAAGCGAAGCTTCCTTCCCGTTCTGATAAAGCTCTATGAGGTCTTTACGCCATGCGGCATCGAGTTGCGGCGACAGGTTTTCGGGCATGTCGGCAAACAAAGGTGCAATGGTCTGCGCATTGATTGCAAAGGCATAGATAAAGAACAATAGGATCGGTATTAATGTCTTTTTCATATATATGCGATTGTAATGCATGAAGCATCGGTTCGATTTTAACTAAAGCAAATATACAAAATACCGTGGTCTAGCGGCTTTCCTTGTCTTAAAAACTGTTTTCATTTCGAGTTGTCGATCAAATACTCGGATCTTTAAAGGATATTTTCGATAAGAAGCAGGAAAGTATAGGGTGGAGCGAGCACAAGGTCGGTATAAGGTGTTGATGCGGGCAAAACGAGGACCGTTTTTATCTCTAGTAAGGA
>CAMTPD010000224.1 GCA_947074265.1 uncultured Porphyromonadaceae bacterium | reverse complement strand
CGCTACTGTAATGATATAATAGATACGCCCATCTAAATTAAAGAGCCTTGCATCGGGGTACACTCCCGTAATAATCTCTTCCCACGCACTATGTATGCCCTCCTCATTAAAGGTAAAATCCTCATAGAGTCCCTCTATGTCTCTGATACTCTCAACATTGATACAAAAGTCACCCGAACGAAAGTATAATGCAAGATTTTTAATCATGCCATTGTATCGCCGAATACGCCGTAACTCTTGAATCGCCATTGCTATATTATAGTTGTCAATATTATCTCTCGCATCTTTTGGTATGCCCAATAGTTTAGTAAAGCGTGTATTGGATCCAATCTCTATGACGAGTCGCTCACAAGATTGGCGACATGGTGCAGCTTGGTTCGAGAAGCAACTAATCGATTACGATCCTGCAAGTAACTGGGGCAATTGGGCTTATCAGGCTGGTGTGGGGAATGACCCGATGATAGGACGAACATTTAATACACATATTCAAACTGAAAAGTTTGATCCCGAACATACATTTATCAATAAATGGTATAAGGCATAACCTAAATGCAGTGTGCTCGTTGTATCTTTGTCGTTTAACAAGCAAAATAAACACAAATGGACAATAGCGTACTTTGCGATTGGTGTAGACTGGGAAATATAGAGGGGATAGCGGCTTTATTGCAAGCCGGAGCCAATCCTAATGTGTACGATGATGAAGGATGGGCTCCCATTCATTATGCAGTAGAGAATAGAAACTTCGCACTCACACAAATGTTGCTTGCAGCCGGAGCAGAAGTGAATGTACTTACTTCTTCAATGTATACTGCTTTTTCTATTATGATCGAGACAGCAGGATATTCGATTGAGATGGCTCGCTTATTGATTGATGCGGGTGCCGATGTTGGTACTCCTTTGCATGAAGCTATTTATCTGCAAAATTATAGTCGTATCAAAGAACTATTGGCAGAGAAGACAACTCCTGTTAATGAAGCTGATTACGGTGGCAATACGCCTTTACATTGTGCTGTGGCGATACGAGACCTCGGAGTTGTTGAATTGCTGCTTAAAGCCGGAGCTGATATAAACGCTCGTGATGCATACGACACAACACCTTTGCATGCTGCATGTGCAGATGGTTTTCCCGAGATTGCTACGCTTTTGCTTGATAATGGTGCATCGATCGCATGTGAGGATTACAACGGACGCACACCAATCGTCTTTGCTTCGGGCAATGATAGCAAGGAGATTGTATTGCTGTTGTCTCGACGTGGTGCTGAAATCAATCATAAAGATAAGTTTGGAAATACGGCTCTCCATTATGCTTTTGAGAATGAGCTTACCGATATTGCGAGTCTATTGATAGAGTTGGGTGCAAATCCGGAGTTGCTAAACAACGAAGGACAAATGCCAATAGATTTGTTCCCTTCAGAAGTTTAAATGGTAAATCGACGAATAGAATAAATGGTGAATAAATACCGTCAATAGATGAATGTGTTATGTGAATGCTATTATATTTGCAAATCATTGTAAACCGAGTAGTACAAATACACATGAACACAAACATTAAAAGCAATCGCCTGCTTTCGCTCGATGTAATGCGAGGTCTTACAATAGCAGGTATGATTATGGTGAATAACCCGGGAACTTGGAAGTATGTTTATGCTCCGTTGAGGCATGCGAGTTGGAATGGAATTACTCCAACAGATCTTGTTTTTCCTTTCTTTATGTTTATGATGGGGGTAGCTGTTTATTTCTCCCTCTCGAAAAGTAATTTCGCTTTTGATAAGAAGTTTTACGTCAAACTGATACGACGTAGCGTACTTCTTTTTCTAATTGGTTTGATTTTGAATTGGCTCGGAGGCTTTGTATATACGTTGTTTCGAGTCGAAGACGGACTCTCTTTTGCCGACCGAATGGCGGCGGTGTACAAGCAGTTTGAATCGTTACGCATTTTGGGCGTGCTGCAACGCTTAGCTCTTGCTTACTTTTTTGCTGTATTGATCATGGCACTAACTCGGAAGAGGTATGTTTGGCCGATTATCGCAGTGTTGCTTGGCGGATATACGTTGGCACTGTATCTGGGCAATGGATTCGAATTGTCTGATACGAATCTTATTGCCATTGTCGACAACTCATTGTTTGGAAGTAGTCATATCTACCGCTTGTGGCATCCCGAAAATGGAGCTGTAGCTTTTGATCCGGAGGGATTATTTAGTACGATCCCTTCGATTGCTCATGTGTTGATTGGTTTTTATGCCGGACGACTGATTCTTGATTCGAAGACAATTGATTTAAAGATTGAGAAGCTTCTTATGCTGGGAACCTGTCTGTTGTTTGCCGGTTATTTGTTGAGTTATGGCTGCCCGATAAACAAGTCGATATGGAGTCCTACTTTCGTACTCGTAACTTGTGGCGCCGGTGCTCAGTTGCTAGGATTCTTGATGTGGGTGATTGATGTAAAAGGATGCAAGAAATGGGCTATGCCGTTTGAGTCTTTTGGTGTAAATCCGCTTTTTTTATACGTGTTGGCAGCAGTATTAGGTGTCTTGTTTAGTGCGATACCAATTCCGGCAGGAAATGGCAATTATACTTCTATTCATGCTTTACTGCTCGATGGTATTACGTTTCTTTTTGGAGATCCGTACTTGTCATCTTTGATCTATGCCCTTGTTTTTGTTTCAATCAACTGAGTGATTGGTAATATTCTTTATAAGCGTCGTATTTATATTAAACTATAACGTTTGGTATTATATAATGAAGAGGGAATTGTTTGATGCCCATCAAACTATTTATTCTTTACGAAGATTAAATCGTCAGAAGGTGACCTGACGATTCGTTCTTCACTAAGTTTATTTTTGTTCCTTACATGCAATAAACAGAAAGCTAATAACGATGTAAAATAAAAGGGGCGATGAATTCTTTATTCGAATTCATCGCCCCGATTTTTTGGATACGATAGCTAGGCTACGTATTTATTATTTCATTGCGTGTCTGTAACCTTTTACACGATCCCAAGCACCACGAGTAAAGTCCGGAATTTCAACAGGAGCCGACTCGTTAGCGATAGAAACAGCAGTAAGAGGAACTAGACAACACCATTCAGCAAGGTCATAAACGTCCATATCTAAAGGAAGACCGTTTTGCAAACAGTGGATCAAACGATAGTCCATGATGTAGTCCATACCACCGTGACCACCTACTTTCTTAGCAGTAGCTTCTAGTTGGTCGTCAACGATTGGGTGTTTGTATTTAGTCATAAGTTCTTTCTTCAAATCGTCAGAAACGAAACTGTGACCATCAAGAGCTTCATGATTTTTAGAAGCAACACCATCAGCAAGTTCTGTCAATGCATATCCGGTTACAGGATATTTATTAGCAAAACCTTTTGTACCTGTCAATTGGTACATACGGTTGTATGGGCGAGGAGTTGCAACATTGTGTTGGATGTTGATTGTTTTACCTTTTTCAGTTTTGATAAGTGTAAGTGTGTGGTCACCGTTTTGGAAGTTTTCCGAAACGTCTTTACCTGTAGACTTTTTGATATACTCTGGGATACAAACAGTTTTTGTTTGCATAGAAACCAGGTAGTTCATTTTGTCACCACGGTGAATATCTAACAATTGACAAGCTGGGCCAATACCGTGAGTAGGATATACGTCACCAAGGTTGTTGATGTTGTATTCTAGACGCCAGTTGTTCCAATAGTCATTCCAGAATGGTTCAAGGTTGTGGATGTAAGCACCTTCAGTGTGAAGAACTTCACCGAATACACCTTGTTGAGCCATATTAAGTGTAGTAAGTTCGAAGAAGTCATATACACAGTTTTCAAGCTGCATACAGTGTTTGCGAGTTTGCTCAGAAGTATTGATAAGATCCCAGATCTCTTCCATGCTCATAGCAGCAGGAACTTCGATTGCAACGTGTTTGCCATCAAGCATCGCTTGTTTACCAATCTTCGCGTGCGAATCCCAAGGAGTAGCAACATAGATAAGATCGATATCAGGCATAGCCGACAGTTGTCTCCAAGCAGCAGTATCACCGTAGAATTCTTTTGCCTTAGGGAAGCCTGCTTCAACAAGACGTTTGTTTACGTTTTCTACGCGACCTTGTTCTACGTCACAAAGTGCTACCACTTCAACACCAGGAATGTTAGTCATACGGTGTACAGCACCAGGACCACGCATACCAAGTCCGATAAAACCTACACGTACTACAGGGATTGGGTCAGCAGCTAATTGTACAACGTCTGTTTGTCCTGCAGCGCGTGCCGGAGTTGTTGTTTTAATGATTCTAGAAGTCTTTTCTCCCG
>CAMTPD010000223.1 GCA_947074265.1 uncultured Porphyromonadaceae bacterium | reverse complement strand
GTATGACTTTGTTGTCGCATTTGCAACAAATCAGCAAGGTAATTGCATCAAAAAACTCGTTGCCTATCTTGGATAGCTTCTTGTTCAATCTGCAAGGGAATACACTTTCAATTACAGCTTCAGATGCGGAAACAAGAATGGTAACATCTTTGGAAGTAAACAATGTAGAGGGTGGTGGTGTATTTGCCGTTTCTGCCAAGATACTTCTTGATCCTTTAAAAGAATTGGCAGATCAACCGTTGGTATTTACCATCGATGATACAAATTTGGAGGTTTTTATTTATTTCCAAAACGGGAAATATAATTTTATCGGTCAGCGTGGAGACACATATCCGGAATATAAAACATTGAGTGAAGATGCCGCATCTTTCAATATCGATGCCCAAATGTTGTTGAGCGGGATTAACCGTACTTTCTTTGCAACAGCAGATGATGAGCTACGTCCGGTAATGAACGGTGTGTACTTTGATCTTACTCCTGATGACCTTACTTTTGTTGCTTCAGATGGTCATAAACTGGTTAAATACAGAAATATGGCATTGCAGTCGGGACAGAGAGCAGCATTTATTTTACCAAAGAAACCAGCAAACTTATTGAAAGGAATCTTAGCAAAAGAATCATCAGTAGTTGAAGTGCGTTTCGATGATAAGAATGCATTATTCAAAGTCCCTAATTTTGAGATGACATGTCGTCTTATCGAAGGTCGTTATCCAAATTATAATTCGGTAATTCCAAAAGAAAATCCACATAAAGTAATCGTAGATAGAATCATGTTGCTTAATGCATTGAAACGTGTTTCTGTATTCTCTAGTCAGTCGAGTAATCTTGTAAAGTTTCAGGTCGTGACAGATCAAATCATTATTTCAGCGCAAGATGTCGACTTTTCTACGGCAGCCGAAGAACGCATTAGCTGTCAGTATGGAGATATAAGCCTAAGTATTGGGTTCAAAGCTTCATATTTGATCGAGATTTTGAATAATATTAATGCTTCGGAAGTTGTGTTAGAATTGGCAGATCCATCGCGTGCAGGTCTTATTGTTCCTATGGTAAACGAGGCAGACGAAGAGCTTGTTATGCTATTGATGCCAATGATGTTGAATGACTAATTTTCTTTTTACAAATGCAATTAAACCTTAAGAACCCAATCGTTTTCTTCGATTTAGAAACAACCGGGATTAATATTTCGAAAGATAGAATTGTTGAAATCTCTTATCTTAAAGTATTTCCTAACGGTGATGAAGAGATTAAAACAAGACGTGTAAATCCTGAAATGCCAATTCCGGCAGAAGCAACGGCTGTACATGGGATTACAGATGAAGATGTTGCAGAATGTCCAACATTCAAAACATTAGCAAAGTCTTTGGCTGCTCAGATAGAGGGTTGTGACCTTGCTGGTTATAATTCGAATCGTTTCGATATTCCATTGCTTGCAGAAGAATTTTTGCGTGCAGGGGTAGATATTGATTTAGGTAAACGTAAGTTTGTTGATGTTCAAACAATCTTTCATAAATTAGAACAACGTACACTTTCGGCAGCTTATAAGTTCTATTGTGATAAAACGTTAGAAGATGCACATTCTGCTGAAGCTGATACACGTGCTACTTACGAAATTCTTAAATCTCAATTAGATCGTTATCCAGATTTGCAGAATGATGTAAACTTTCTGTCAGAGTTTTCATGTTTTACCAACAATGTAGACTTAGCAGGTCGTATGATTTAGAATGACAAAGGGGAAGAAGTCTTTAACTTTGGTAAGTTCAGGGGTAAACTTGTTTCTGATATTCTGAAGCAAGAGCCAGGATACTATGCTTGGATGATGCAGGGGGATTTTCCTCTTAATACTAAGCAAATGTTGACAAAGATTAAATTAAGAGAATTCAATAAGTAATTGATATAGATAAAAGCTTGGGTTGTTATGTGATCATTAACAGCCTAAGCTTTCACTTTTTGAGGTCAGTTGAGTTTATAACCACAATCAAACAAAGACTTCGATTAAAATAAGAATGATATGTTGAAAGGCAAGAAAATCATATTAGGTGTAACAGGTAGTATTGCTGCTTATAAAGCCGCTTATTTAGTAAGAGCATTCGTTAAAAAAGGTGCAGAAGTACAAGTTGTAATTACACCGTCAGGAAAAGAATTTATTACGCCGGTTACATTGTCGGCATTAAGCGGACGACCTGTATTAAGCGAGTTTTTTGCACATACTGATGGTTCATGGCATAGTCACGTAGACTTAGGATTATGGGCCGATGCAATGGTAGTTGCTCCGGCAACAGCTTCTACTCTTGGAAAAATGGCCAATGGAATTGCAGATAATATGCTAATTACTTGTTACATGTCATGTAAAGCTCCGGTATTTGTTGCTCCGGCAATGGACCTTGATATGTTTGCTCATCCTTCTACTAAAATAAATCTTGATATTTTAGAAAGTTACGGTAATCACATTATAGAACCAGGTTTTGGAGAGCTTGCTAGTCATTTGCAAGGAAAAGGACGAATGGAAGAGCCAGACAACATTGTTGCAAGACTTGAGGCATTTTTCGCTCAAGAGGAGTCTCTTAAAAAAAAAAAGTAATCATAACGGCTGGACCAACTTATGAGAAAATAGACCCTGTACGTTTTATAGGAAATTACTCTTCCGGTAAAATGGGATTTGCACTCGCTGAAACTTGTGCCGAACGAGGAGCTGAAGTTGTATTAATAGCAGGACCAGTTTCTCTTAAAACGGTACATCCTGCTATCAAACGTGTCGATGTAGAAAGTGCAGAGCAAATGTATCAAGCAAGTATTAAGTACTTTCCTGAAGCAGATGCTGCTATACTTTGCGCAGCAGTTGCTGATTATCGACCAGAAACAGAAGCAACACAAAAGATAAAGCGTGAGCATACAGGAGAAATGACACTGCGTTTGATTCCAAATAAAGATATTGCAGCCGAATTGGGAAAACAAAAACGTCCTGATCAGATATTGGCAGGTTTTGCTCTCGAAACAAATAATGAGATTCAAAATGCGCAATCTAAATTACAGCGAAAAAATCTAGACTTTATTGTACTCAACTCTCTTCAACAAGAAGGTGCAGGTTTTCAATGTGATACAAATAAGGTAACAATTATCTCAGACTGCGGAGAGGCTAAAGAATATTCTTTGAAATCGAAACAAAAAGTAGCAGGGGATATTATTGACTTTCTTCAAACACGTTTATACGTAAAAAAGTAATCTATGCTAAAGTCTCTGTATATACAGAATTATGCACTAATCGATCAACTTGATATCGAATTTACCAATGGTTTGTCTGTCATCACAGGAGAGACAGGGGCCGGTAAGTCCATCATATTAGGTGCTTTATCGTTGGTATTGGGGCAACGTGCTGATGTGAAAAGTATCAAGCATGGTGCCACTAAGTGTACAATTGAGGCAATATTTGATCTATCCTCATATCATCTTGAGTATTTCTTTACAGAAAATGATCTTGAATATGATAAGGAGTGTTGTCTTATTCGACGCGAAGTGATGTCGAATGGTAAATCACGCTCGTTTATCAATGACACCCCGGTGTCGCTTACTCAATTGAAGGATTTAGGTGTCATGTTGATTGATATTCACTCACAGCATCAAAATTTGTTACTTGGGAATACACACTTTCAGCTTAATGTGATTGATGTTGTGGCACAGTCAGAATCATTGTTGCATCAATATAAGCAAGAGTACAAAACGTATAATAAGCTTGATAAAGAGCACAAGCGACTTGTTGCAGAGGCAGAGAAGTCAAAGCAAGAAGAAGACTATATTCATTTTCAATATACTCAGTTACATGAAGCAAGTTTGGTCGAAGGTGAGCAAAATGAGTTAGAAGGTGAGCAGGAAAAGCTTACACATGCAGAAGAAATCAAAGCTTCGCTTTATAAAATATTGCAATTGCTAGATAATGACGAGTCTGGTATTGTTTCGATGCTGAAAACAGCAAAGGGATATGCCCATCAATCAGGAAAGTATTTTGCAAAAGCAGAGGAAGTTGAAGCGCGTATTGAGAGCTCATATATTGATCTAAAGGATCTTTTGTCTGAGGTTGAGTCGCAAATTGAAGAGGTAGAGTTCAATCCTGAACGTCTCGAATGGGTCGATGATCGATTGAATCTTCTCAATAGTTTGCAGCAAAAGCATCGTGTTTCATCAACAGAGCAATTAATAGAATTAAGAGATGAGTTTGAGAAACAACTTCAAACGATAAACTCATACGAAGATGCTATTATCGAAGTTGAACAAAAGAAGCAAAATGCTTATCTACAAGTTGTACAAACAGGGCAAC
>CAMTPD010000222.1 GCA_947074265.1 uncultured Porphyromonadaceae bacterium | reverse complement strand
TAAGTTTGCGCCTTTGCCACCACCTTCAACAGTGAAATCAGCGGATAGAAAAACCACTTTATCCCAACACTCCCCAACCACTAAACAAATTGCAGCTATAACTGCAGCTGTACAGATCGTAACAAAAGGTAATGGTAAAATTACCCACATTGAAAAAGTCTAATAACATTAAAAAATAACACTTCAGCATGAAAAGAGAAATTAAGTTTAGTCTCGTTTTCAGAGACATGTGGCAATCTGCCGGGAAATACGTACCCACTGTAGAGCAATTAGTTAAAGTTGCACCTGCGATCATCGAAATGGGATGCTTTGCACGCGTCGAAACAAATGGAGGCGGATTTGAACAAGTAAATTTATTATTTGGAGAAAACCCAAACGTAGCTGTTCGAAAATGGACAAAACCTTTTCATGAAGCAGGAATTCAAACACACATGCTCGACAGAGGTCTTAACGGACTACGTATGAGTCCTGTGCCGGCAGATGTTCGAAAATTATTTTACAAAGTAAAGAAAGCACAAGGCACAGACATTGCACGTACATTTTGTGGGTTAAATGATGTACGTAACATTGCACCGTCCATTCAATATGCCAAAGATGCCGGTATGATTTCGCAGTGTTGCTTATCAATCACGCATTCCCCTATTCATACGGTCGAATACTACACCCAAATGGCTTATGAACTGATTGAGCTGGGAGCTGATGAAATATGTATTAAAGACATGGCTGGAATAGGACGTCCGGTATCATTAGGCCTTATTGTAAAAGGTATCAAAGAAAAATATCCACATATTCCGATACAATACCATAGTCATGCCGGACCAGGTTTTAGTGTAGCCTCGATCCTTGAAGTTTGTGATGCTGGATGTGACTACATCGATGTAGGAATGGAACCTCTATCTTGGGGCACAGGGCATGCCGATGTGCTAACCGTACAAGCAATGCTTAAAGATGCCGGATACAGTGTTCCAGAAATCAACATGGAGGCATACATGAAAGTAAGAAGCTTTGTACAGGAATTCATGGATGATTTTCTAGGATTATACATAAGCCCTAAAAACAGACTTATGAACTCATTATTAATCGGACCAGGATTGCCTGGAGGTATGATGGGTAGCCTTATGGCCGATCTTGAGCAAAATCTTGAAAGCATCAATAAAACAAAAACTAAAAAAGGAGAACCTACATTATCACAAGATCAACTCCTTATCAAACTATTCAATGAAGTTGCATACGTTTGGCCTCGCGTTGGTTACCCTCCCCTTGTAACTCCGTTCAGTCAATATGTAAAAAATCTAGCTTTGATGAACGTCATACAAATGGAAAAAGGCAAAGAGCGATGGTCTATCATTGCTGATGATATTTGGGATATGATTTTAGGTAAAGCAGGACGTCTTCCTGGTGCATTAGCTCCGGAAATTGAAGAAAAAGCAAAACTAGAAAACCGAGTATTCTTTACCGGTAATCCACAAGACAACTATCCTGATGCACTCGATGACTTCAAACAATTGATGAAAGAGAAAGATTGGCCGTTAGGACAAGATGACGAAGAACTTTTCGAATATGCAATGCACCCTGCACAATACGAGGCTTATAAATCAGGCAAAGCGAAAGCAGATTTTGAAGCAGATGTACGCAAGCGAAAAGAAGCAGAGCAACCTAAATCTGTTTGTAAGGAAGTTATAGCAGCCACATCTAAACCTCAAGAGTCTGCTGCTTTCGAACCTAAGACTATGCAAATCAATGTAAACGGTGAACTATTCAAAGTTCATGTATCTTATGGAGATTCAGCAAACGAAACGTCAACAATAACACCACCTACTCCCAATGTATCAGATGCACCGGCAATTACCTTAAACGACATCCCAGAAGGTGAAGATCTTATTGAAGTGGTATCGCCTCTAGAAGGTAAGTTCTTTCTCAGAAAATCTGCTTCGGAAACACCAATCAAAGTTGGGGATGCAATACATCGCGGTGATATCATATGCTATGTTGAAGCTATGAAAACATACAATGCAGTTAGATCTGAAAACGACGGAGTTATTACAGACATTTGCTATACAAACGGAGACACTGTATCGGAAGATGATGTTTTGATTAAATTGAAATAACGTGGATATATTAGACAACTTATACAATATGACGGCTTTCAGCAATATTTTTGCTGATCCGTCTTTTCTAGTCATGTATCTGATTGCCTTCTTACTTCTGTATCTCGGAATAAAAAAAGAATACGAACCTTTACTGCTTATTCCTATCGCGTTCGGTGTATTAATTGCCAATTTTCCGGGTGGAGGAATGGGAATTATACAAGCTAATGAACAAGGAATCGTTTCGTTTGTAAACAGTCAGGGTCTTGAAGTACAGAAAAGCATTTGGGAAATGCCCTTACATGATATTGCACACGAATTGGGATTGATGAATTTCGTCTATTACATGCTTATTAAGACAGGTTTTCTTCCTCCAATTATTTTTATGGGCGTAGGAGCTCTTACAGACTTTGGTCCAATGCTCCGCAATCTTCGATTATCTATTTTCGGAGCTGCAGCTCAGCTAGGAATCTTTACAGTATTACTTGTTGCAATACTACTAGGATTTACACCAAAAGAAGCGGCATCGTTAGGTATCATAGGAGGAGCAGACGGTCCTACGGCAATCTTCACCACCATCAAGCTTGCTCCACATTTGCTAGGACCTATTGCAATAGCTGCATACTCGTACATGGCTTTAGTTCCGGTTATTATACCACTAGTCGTTAAGCTATTATGCAGCAAAAAAGAGCTCTGTATCAACATGCGCGAACAAGAGAAAGCATATCCTTCTTCAACAAATATCAAGAATCTGCAAACTCTAAAGATTGTTTTTCCAATCGTAGTTACAACAGTTGTGGCACTTATAGTTCCAAGTTCTGTTCCTCTGATTGGTATGCTTATGTTTGGTAATCTAGTCAAAGAAATCGGAGCAAATACATTCCGTCTTTCAGATGCAGCCTCAAATAGTATTATGAATGCTGCAACTATATTCCTCGGATTATCAGTAGGAGCAACAATGACTACCGAAGCCTTCTTGAATATGACTACAATAGGTGTAGTAGTGGGAGGATTCCTTGCTTTTGCATTATCGATTACCGGAGGAATCTTTTTTGTGAAATTGGTAAACCTCTTCAGCAAGAAAAAAATCAATCCACTTATTGGAGCTACAGGACTTAGTGCCGTACCAATGGCTTCACGTGTCGCAAACGAAATTGCTCTTCGATACGACCCAAAGAATCATGTCTTGCAATATTGCATGGCGAGCAATATATCGGGGGTAATCGGTTCGGCTGTTGCTGCAGGTGTATTAATCTCTTTTTTGAGTTAGAATAGAAATGAATACAATACTTTATCGGTTTATTGCATGAAAATCAAATAAAAAGGTAAATTTGAGCAACTAAAATGTAACCGATTTAGTTTAATTAAAGGAATATCATAAAACAAGGAGATAGCAGATCTATAACATCTGGAATCTCTATAAATGAATGAATCATCCTTTTTAAAAACAAATGATTATGAAGGACACTCTCGAGACCAAGCTGCCACAAGAATCCAGTGAGTTTGGAAATGAAAACAAAGAAGTAATCTCTGCGGAAACTGAAACAACCGAGAGATTAGATCCACTTGCTATAGAAGAAGTAAAAGAGTTTGCATTTGACAATTTATCAAAAGAAGCAATCATTGAGCGTCTTAAAAAATTAGTTGAGCAAGCTGATGATTCTTCCAAAGCAGAGGTAGATGCCCTTAAGCAGGCATATTATAAGCTGAGAAGAATTGAAGTCGAGGAGTTGAAAAAGAGCCACGAAACGGAAGAAGGTGTAGAATTCCTTGCTCCGGAAGATCCTCTTGAAAATGAGTTGAAGCAGTTGGTCTTGGCCTATAAAGAAAAAAGAGCGAGTATTTTAGCAGAAGAAGATCGTCTCAAGAACGAAAACTACGCAAAGAAACTACGCTTACTTGATCAATTAAAGGAACTCATCAATAGTCAAGATGAATTTGGCAAAGTCTATAATGACTTCAAAGAAATTCAACAAGCCTGGAAAGAGATTAAAGATGTCCCTTCAGAACATGTAAACGAATTGTGGAAAAGCTACCAGTACTATTCAGAGATCTTTTACGACATTCTTAAGATCAATAATCAGTTTCGCGATTATGACTTCACGAAAAATCTTGAACTCAAAACCGAACTATGCGAATCTGTAGAAAAGTTGACAGAAGAACCGGACGTTGTTTCTGCATTCACCAATTACAAAAATTACAGCAAGAATGGCGAGCATTCGGGCC
>CAMTPD010000221.1 GCA_947074265.1 uncultured Porphyromonadaceae bacterium | reverse complement strand
CAGCATACGAAAGAAGTGCACAACGCCGAGCTCATAACCAATCCCGCCTCTAGATACTGACACAGTAAAAACTACGCAATGGGAACAGACCCCGTTTACAAACTCTGGTATCGCCTCGAAGAACCCAACGAAGTCTTTGCCGGCGGATACTGGGTACATACCTTCGACAGACTGCTCCCATCGGAAATATACGGAGAAGCGCATCCCGAATATTACTCATTCTTTAACGGCAAACGCCATCCGGGCAAAGCAAGCCAATGGTGCTTGGCAAACGACGAAGTATTCGAGATCGTATCACAACGCCTCGACTCCATCTTCCAAGCCAATCCGGGCAAGAACCTCATCTCGGTGAGTCAGAATGATGGAAACTATACCAACTGTCAGTGTCCTCAATGCAAAGCAATCGACGAAAAGGAAGGCGCATTGTCGGGTAGTGTAATTCACTTCCTCAACAAATTGGCCACTCGTTTTCCCGACAAAGAGTTTTCGACGCTCGCATACCTGTACACGATGAATCCGCCTCAACACGTAAAACCGTTGCCTAATGTAAACATCATGCTTTGCGATATCGATTGCATGCGCGAGGTAGGGCTTACCGAAAACAAAACCGGAAAAGAGTTTGTCAAAGCACTCGAAGGATGGTCGGCAATCTCAGACAACTTATTCATTTGGGACTACGGAATCAACTTCGACAACTACGTGGCTCCATTTCCAAACCTGCACATACTCAAAGACAACATCAAGCTATTTAAAAAGAACAACGCGACAATGCATTTCTCACAAATAGCAAGCAATCGCGGTGGCGACTTTGCCGAACTGCGCACCTACCTCGTTTCTAAACTGATGTGGAATCCCGAGCTCGACACCGACTCGCTCACACAAAACTTCCTCGAAGGCTATTATGGCGACGCAGCCCCTGCGATTTATAAATACATCAAACTCATGGAAGGAGCACTACTTGGTAGCGGCGAGAACCTATGGATTTATGACTCGCCCGTAACGCACAAAAACGGAATGCTCAAGCCCGAACTCATGCGCCGGTACAATAAACTATTCGACGAAGCAGAAGCGAGTGTGGCCGACGACAGCGTACTACTTACACGCGTACGCCGTGCACGCCTCCCAATTCAGTACTCCGAACTAGAGATAGCCCGCACCGAACAAGAGAAAGACTTAAATGATATTGTCAAGAAACTAGACTTGTTTCAAGAACGTGTTACCGAGTACAACATCCCTATCCTTAATGAGCGAAACAACTCACCGGTAGAATACTGCAAGCTTTACCGCCAACGCTACCTGCCACAAGCAGCAACCAATAAAGCGGCAAATGCAAAGATTATGTTCTTGAATCAGCCGGGACAACGTTACATACCCGTAGCAGAGCAAGCACTTACAGACGGACTCTTCGGAGGATCAACCTTTGTAGAAAGTTGGATAGGTTGGGAAGGTCAAGACGCCTCATTCATCATTGATCTGGGAAGTGAAAAAGAAATAAACTCAATCGAAGCCGACTTTTTGCATCAACTCGGCGCATGGATTCTTTTGCCTACACAAGTAACGTATTCAGTATCTACAGACAACAATACCTTTACTCAGCTTGCAACGAAAGACATACCGGAAGACCGTTCGCCACAAGTAAAGTTTGTCGGCATTAAGCACGAAGCAGCATCGCCGGTTTCGGCACGTTACATCAAGGTAGAAATCACAGGAACCAAAACCTGTCCGCATTGGCATTACGGCGTAGGACACCCATGCTGGTTCTTCCTCGATGAAGTAACTGTTTTATAATAAGTCAAGAATACAATTCGATATTCGTCAAAACGATTAAGTGGGCTCATAGTGGGCGCTTTTTAACCTATAGTAGGCTCACAGTGGGCTCATTATTACCATCTCCTATAATCGTTACAACAAAAGACGGGGGGTATTAGATATATAACTTTAAACTATCAATAGTTTCTAAAGACAATCACTAAAGCATCAGAACCGGATACCTGAATTGAAAAGCAGGTATCCGTTGCTTCGTTGAGCGTACCTTGCCACCACGAAGTAAGACGCCTGTCGACTATCGGAAAGCGCAGTCCGCTTACCGTGATCGCAACCTCGGTATTGAGCGAAAAGATCGATACCTGTTGGCCGGGAAAAGACGAAAAAGAAGTATTCCGTTTGATGGCATTAAAAACACCGTAGTCCGTTTCCATTTGCAAGCAAGCAAAGCGATGACTATGCTCGCCGAGCAATGAAATATTCCCCAACGTATGGTCCTCGCGCAATCCTGTAGCGCCAAATACCGCCACCTCTCGGTAGCCTTTCTCCTGCGCAAAAAGCAACGCCTTGGTCAAATCATTAATCTCCTGATCGGGATTGCAATAAACCTCTCCCACAAACGACAGTCGCAACTCCTCGTCTACACTGTCGAGATCGCCTACAATCGCATCGGGCACAACACCGTGTGCCAATAACTTCATCGCCGCGCCATCGCAAGCAATGATAAACTGTGCCCCGGCCAATCGCTTTACCACCGCTTCGTTTTCGGGAAAAGCACCATTAGCTACCACGGCACACGCAATATCCTTTATATCCATTTCATGCATCATGCGTCCAGATCTTTATAAGTCCCTTTCTTCTTCCAGTTGAAGTATCCCACTACCGCCAATACCATGTAGCAAAAATAAAGAAAAGCCGTCGGATGCAGTCCGCGCTTTATGTACAAATACACGCAAATAGCGTTGATGCCGATCCAAAACAACCAATGCTCGATAATGCGGCGTGCAAGCATCCACGTAGCCACAATGCCCAGCGACGTAGTAAGCGCATCACCATACGGCATCGGCGAGTCGGTAAAGTGACCGAGACCGTAAGCCAAGATTGCGTAGATCGCAACAAAAGCCCCCGTAACTCCCAACAATACACGCGCACTCAGGTGCTGAAACAACAACGGGTCTCCCTCGCTTGTTTTGTTCGAAGCCTCCGCACGTTTGTTTTCACGATACCAAGCAATAAAGCCGTAGATACTAATCAAAACATAGTACACGTTCAATCCCATATCGGCATAGAACTTCGAGTTATAAAACACAAAGACGTAGATCAATGAAGTTAAGAAACCCACGACCCACATAAAACGGTGTTGCTTTATCTCCAAAAAGAGATAAAGCAACCCTGTTAGTACACCAAAATACTCAAGTATTTGATCCATATAAATTCTTGTTATCAGAAACGCAATACCACGCGCCCCATCACGTTAGTTCCCGCTTGGGTAAAGTAGCCATCGTCTTTCTTGCGCTCGCCACCTTCGTAGTATGAATACACCCACGCATTGGTTTCGTATTTCGCATTAAAGATATTGTTTACGGCAAAATCCACTCTGATCTCTTTCATAAACGACGGCTTGAACGTATATCCCAGCTGTAAGTTATTTACAAAGTAAGGATTTATTTTGCGATCATTGCTCGAAGTGTTGTCGATATATTGCTTACCAACATACGTAGACATGAAAGAAGCGTCGAAGTTTTTGTAGATAAACGTAAAGTTACTGTTTGCGATAACATCCGGCGAAAACGCAATGTTTACGTCGCCAAGGTATTGTTCGCGTTGCTCGCCCGTATCCCAATCGTCCACAAACTCGGTAAAGTTCTTGATGCGATTGCGACTAAAGGTAGCGTTACCCGACCAATGTAACCAGCTCAACGGCTGCACTGCCGCGCTCAACTCGATACCCATGCGGTAACTATCTTTGATGTTAGACGTAAGCGCCTCCCCAATCTCACTGATCTTTCCCGTAAGGATCAACTGGTTGGTATAGTCCATGAAATACATGTTTACACCCGCTTGGAAAATAGGCGACGCAAACTTATACCCCGCTTCGTAGTCGTAAAGCGTCTCGTGCGTAGGACGCTCATTTGCCGCAGCCTCCGTAAAGTTGTTACGGTTAGGCTCTCTGTTTGCCACCGCAAACGAAGCATACGTACTATGCTTCTCATTGATCGTATAGTTTAACCCTACTTTCGGATTAAAGAAGTTGTAGTTTTTGGTAATGTCGAGCATACCCGCCTTGTCGTCTTCACCCTTGATCGTATAGTGAATACCACGGTATTGAAGATCCACGTACCCGTTAAGTCCATCCAGCAAATGAATGTTTGCCTTTGCAAAAGCATTGTAATCGGTTTTATCTCCCTTGCTTCTGTAATATTCATGATCTACCGGCAAGTTTTGTGCATTCTTTGCCCAAATAACCTTACCGTAGTGATCGCCATTGTAACGACTGGCAGCCGCGCCCATTGTTAGTTGCAACCTGTCAGATCGGAAGAGCGTCGTGTAGGGAAAGAGTGTACGTCCTGGTGGAGATC
>CAMTPD010000220.1 GCA_947074265.1 uncultured Porphyromonadaceae bacterium | reverse complement strand
TCTTTATTATAGATACTTTCAAGATTGTAATGACACAAAGAAATGAAACTCATTATTTCTCACGTCGAAATGATCAAACAAATCTATTATTGATAGCAATAATGGTATTAATAAAAAAATAAAGTTACATTTGATCGTTTTTTATATACCGCTAACACAATAAAATAATATGTATTCACCGCAGTTACAAGATATAATGCTTGCTCAGCAACGTATTATGAGAGTAGTCTGTCGCACACCTTTGTCGAGAAACGCCTCTTTATCTGATCGCTATAATGCTAACATAACTTTAAAACGTGAAGATCTTCAAGAAGTACGCTCATACAAAATTCGCGGAGCCTATAATAAAATTACTTCTCTTTCAAATGAGCAACACTCCAATGGGGTAGTCTGTGCAAGCGCAGGAAATCATGCCCAGGGTGTAGCATATGCATGTAAAGCTCTAAACATACGAGGTGTTATTTTCATGCCCAATCCGACACCACAGCAAAAGCGTGATCACGTAAAAATGTTTGGAGAGGAGAATGTTGAGGTTATATTAACAGGTGACACTTTTGATGACGCATACAATGAAGCTGTAAAGTTTTGCGAAAGCAATAAAATGACTTTTATCCATCCATTTAACGATGAAAAAGTGATAGAAGGTCAAGCCACTGTTGCCCTTGATATTATTGAAGACTCAAAAACTACCATCGATTATTTATTTGTTCCGATAGGCGGCGGCGGTTTGGCTTCCGGTGTTGCTAGCGTTTTTAAAATGCTAAGTCCAAACACGAAGATAATAGGAGTTGAACCATCTGGAGCAGCTAGCATGAAAGCCTCAATTGATAATGGAGCTATAACAGAACTAAAAAACATTGACACATTCGCTGATGGCGTTGCTGTAAGAAAAGTAGGGAATTTAAATTTCGAAATATGCAGAAATTTATTAGACGACATTATTGTTGTTCCCGAAGGCCTTATTTGTGGTGAAATTCTAAAGCTATACAATCAGAGTGCTATTGTTGTAGAACCAGCCGGAGCCGTTTCTGTTGCAGGATTGAATATATACAAAGACAAAATTGAAGGAAAAAATGTCGTTTGTGTTATTAGTGGCAGTAACAATGATATCACAAGAATGGAAGAAATCAAAGAACGTTCCTTACTTTTTGAAGGTTTAAAGCACTATTTTATTGTACGTTTCCCTCAAAGAGCAGGTGCTCTACGAGAGTTCCTCGAAAAAGTATTAGGTCCAAATGACGATATTGCACACTTTGAGTACAAACGTAAAACTTATGGAGAAAAAGGCCCAGCACTCATCGGTATTGAACTTTGTAATCACAAAGACTTATTACCTCTTATTGAACGCATGAAAGGACAAGGCATTACCTTCGAATACCTAAACGACAGACCTGATTTCTTTCAATTTCTGGTATAGTATAACATTGTTTAGTCATATTTGAAGGTTCATTCACAAAAGCAAATTATCCACCTGCAAAGAAGTGGAAAATTATTTGTATCTTTGCATACAGAATTAAACGTTACATTTCATGCACGAGAAAATTATTATCCTTGATTTCGGCTCACAAACTACTCAGCTTATTGGTAGAAGAGTCAGAGAGATGAATACTTATTGCGAAATTCTTCCTTACAATAAGTTTCCTGAAGATACAACAGGTATCAAGGGGGTAATCCTTTCGGGAAGCCCTTACTCTGTGTACGACGAAAGTGCTTTTAAAGCAGATCTTTCTCAAATCAGAAACAAATTTCCTTTGTTAGGTATTTGTTACGGTGCTCAATTCCTTGCTTACACATCAGGTGGTAATGTTGAATCGAGCAATTCGAGAGAATATGGTAGAGCTAATCTATCGTTTGTAAACAGCAAAAACCCTCTTCTTAACGGAATCGAGGAAGGTTCTCAAGTATGGATGTCGCATGGTGACACAATCACTGTATTACCATCTAACTTTGAAATTATCGCTAGCACAAATGATGTAAAGGCTGCAGCTTATCAGGTAGAAGGCGAACAAACTTGGGGTGTTCAATTCCACCCGGAAGTATTCCACTCAACAGACGGAACTCAAATGCTTGGAAATTTCCTTGACATTTGCGGAATGAAACGTGATTGGACTCCTGCTTCATTTATCGACGAAACAGTACAACAGCTAAAAAACCAACTAGGAGATGACAAAGTAATTCTTGGTCTTTCTGGTGGTGTAGATTCTTCTGTTACTGCTGTATTACTTCATAAAGCTATCGGTAAAAATCTTACTTGTATTTTCGTAGATCATGGTTTATTGAGAAAAGACGAGTTTGAGAACGTATTGAATGATTACGCACACCTTGGTCTTAACGTTATCGGCGTTAATGCAAAAGAGCGTTTCTATAAAGAACTTGAAGGAGTTAAAGATCCTGAGCAAAAACGTAAAATCATTGGTAAAGGCTTTATCGATGTATTTGACGAAGAAGCGAAAAAGATAGACGGTGCTAAATGGTTAGGACAAGGTACAATCTACCCTGATATCATTGAATCTCTTTCTATTACAGGTACAGTTATCAAATCACACCACAACGTAGGAGGTCTTCCTGATTTCATGAAATTGAAACTTGTAGAACCTCTTCGCCTTCTTTTCAAAGATGAAGTACGTCGTGTAGGTCGTGAACTTGGAATGATGCCTCATTTGATCGATCGTCATCCTTTCCCTGGACCAGGGCTTGGTATCCGTATCCTTGGAGATATTACAGAAGAGAAAGTTCGTATCCTACAAGAAGCTGATGACATTTACACTCGTGGTCTTCGCGAATGGGGTCTTTATGATCAAGTATGGCAAGCAGGAGCAATCCTTCTTCCTGTACAGTCGGTTGGTGTAATGGGTGATGAGCGTACTTATGAAAATACAGTTGCTCTTCGTGCTGTAACTTCAACTGATGCTATGACTGCAGACTGGGCTCATCTTCCTTATGAGTTCCTTGCTAAAATTTCGAACGAAATCATCAATAAAGTACGTGGTGTAAACCGTGTAGTATATGATATCAGCTCGAAACCACCTGCAACCATCGAGTGGGAATAATCAGACACATATATTAAGAATAGATAAAAGGCAGATCGTTTTCGATTCTGCCTTTTTTAAATCATTAAATACGGGTTCAATATGAACAAAGAGAAACGAAAAGAAGCTATGCGTGCAGGTTTGACTTTTACAGAGGCTCGTACCAATAAACGCTTATTAGAGTCGGCTCGCATGAAAAAAAACGAGATTGTCGAAAATCCGAAAGCAAAAGAGCTTCGTCACGGAAGACGTGGTACTCCAAAGAAATAATAAATATTTTTTCCAATATCTATCAAGCAACTACAGTGATTTAATCCTTATGGGATCATATCACTGTTTTTTTTTATTACATATTAATCAATTAATAGTATTTGATCACTAAAAATCACACAAAAGCCTTTTTAATACAAAAAACTAATTACATTTGTCAAAACATGTATCTGTTAACCAAAGAATAAAACACAGTGAGCATTATTATTAAGAACTTGAATAAAATATATCCAAACGGCCACCATGCCTTAAAAAATATAAATCTGACTATTCCTCCGGGAATGTTTGGTTTATTAGGACCTAACGGTGCCGGCAAATCTACATTAATGCGCATTCTTGTTGCACAAATGGAAGCTACTTCTGGAAGCATTGAGATGTTTGGCTATGACATGAATAGACAACGCAAAGAGGTACGAAAAATATTAGGATATCTCCCTCAAGACTTTCGTTTCTTTGCACAATATAAGACTTGGGAATTTCTCGATTATGCAGCCAGATTATCAGGGTTTAATCATAGCAAACAGCGCAAAGATGCAGTGGATAAGATGCTAGAATCTGTAGGATTATATGACGTAAGAAACAGATATGCCAATAGACTCTCTGGGGGAATGAAAAGACGTCTTGGTATAGCCCAAGCATTGATACATGACCCTAAAGTTATCATTGTAGATGAACCAACAACGGGTTTAGATCCAGAAGAACGAATCCGTTTTAGAAATTTATTATCAAAAGTTAGTGGCCAGGATACTACAATCATTTTATCAACTCATATAGTTGGAGATATCTCAAGCACTTGTAATCACATGGCTCTTCTCAACAAAGGAGAGGTTTCTTTTAACGGTAGTCCGCAGGAAATGCTTGAAAATGCCAAAGGAAAAGTATGGCGAGTCATAGTAAAGGATCAAGATTTCAATACCATTACTAATAAATATCCTGTCATCTCTACCATTCCAAATGATGATGAATGGGAACTCCAAATTGTTGCAGATAAGATAGACGGATATGATGCTGAACCTTTCCCGCCTAATCTCGAACATGCTTATGTATAC
>CAMTPD010000219.1 GCA_947074265.1 uncultured Porphyromonadaceae bacterium | reverse complement strand
TTCTCCGGAGTGACTGGAGTTCAGACGTGTGCTCTTCCGATCTAGAAACCGGACGTTCCATCAAAAGGTCTTTTGTATCACGGTTGTACCATTCTACAGTTGCAGAGAATCTGTTTAGGAAAGTAAGCTCCAAACCAATGTTTGCTGCGTAGTTTTTCTCCCACTTCAAATTCTTGTTAAAGATTTGCTCCTCAGCCATACCTGGGTTTCCGTTGTAATTGAAACCAAACTGATACAATCCCATGTAACCATAATAATCTTTTGGTTGTGTACCATTCACACCGTAAGAAGCACGTACTTTAGCATCAGTAAGAATATCTGTAAAGCGCTCCATGAAGCTTTCTTGCGTAATTCTCCATGATCCGGATACCGACCAAAAGTTACCCCAACGGCTATCGCGAGACAAACGAGATGTTCCGTCGCGACGGAAACTCACACTACCATAATACTTATTACGGTAATCGTAGTTCAAACGACCTACATACGAAACCAACTTACTAACTTCTTTTTGGCTGCTTGCTCTTGTATTAGAAGCATTACCAATTTCAGGAAGAGGAAACGCCGGATAGTCGTTACCATTTGCATAGATATTATCGAAACGATAATCTTCAATTTCGTAAGCAAGTAACCCGTCTACAGTGTGTGCTTCTGCAAATGTATTTGCATAAAGCAATTGTGTTTGAGAAACCAATGTGCTTCTGTTTGTTACATAACGTTGCATAACACCGTTTGACGAACGACCATCATTCGAACGTGGATCCCACCAAACACGGTTGTTTGTATTATTGAAGTCGTAGCTGATGTTTTGTTTCGCGCTAAAACCATCCCAGATTTTCAAGTTAGCACCTACTGTATTCAATGTTCGGATGATCGAACTCTTATCATAGTTGTAAGTTGCTGTTTGCAATGGATTTGCACCATTGATAGCAGGGAAAGATGTTGTATTTAAAGTTCCATCTTCGTTGTAAGGATAACTAGATGGTGATGTAGTCATACCAAGAGCCATAATCGGACTTGAGAATGATGTACCTTCACTGTTTACGTCTTGATCTGATTTTGCAAAAGTTGTGCTTGCATCAAAAGACAAACGATCGTTTACTTTATGCGTAAGATTCAAACGACCTGTAAGACGTTTATAACCTGACTGCAAAGTGATACCTTGCTGATCAACATATGAGATAGAAGAGAAAAAGTGAGTTTTATCACCACCACCTTGAGCCGAAACTTCATAGCTTTGGTGAGAACCGTTTTTCAATAGAAGGTTTTTCCAATCAGTCCAACCGTTTAACGGTTTAGCTGCATAAGTATCAATGTTTTTATCTGCAAATGCAATAGCTGCTTCTGATGTAGCCCCTGCATTATTTTGCATATAATAGTTTTGATATCCTAAATATTGAAGATCTCTACGAGCTTCTCCTCCTAGTGTAGGACGATAGTTTACTGCCATATCTGAGAATCCCCAGTCGGCTTTCAAGTTAATTTTAGTTTTACCTGATTTCCCTTTTTTTGTTGTAATAACGATAACACCATTTGCTGCACGAGAACCATAAAGTGAAGCTGCTGCAGCATCTTTAATTACAGTCATCGACTCGATATCGTTACTATTGATAGTAGATAAAATACTATTACCCGATTGAGAATAAGAGAATGAGCTTGCATTACCTGTATTCATTGGAACTCCGTCAATTACATACAACGGATCGTTACCTGCATTGATAGAACCCATACCGCGAATACGTACCGATTCTACAGCACCTGGCTGACCAGAAGTAGATGTAATCTGTACTCCGGATACAGATCCGGCCAATTTATTTTGAATACTTACAGATGGAATGTCTTTTAATTTCTCTGTTGAGATACTAGAAGCTGCTCCTGTAAATGAAGCTTTCTTAAAGTTACCATACCCTGTAACAACAACCTCCTCTAGGTTTTTTGTATCCGACTGAAGGACTACATTCACAACTGGTTTTACTGCATGTGTTTGAGAAATCATCCCCACATATGAAAAAACAAGATTGTGTGCAGACTCTGGAACATTCAAAGAATAATTTCCATCGATATCAGTTACAGTTCCGGTGGTTGTTCCTTTTACAGATACGGAAGCACCAATCACTGGCTCACCGTCTTCAGCAAAAGTAACTTTACCTGTAACTTTTTTTGTTTGGGCAAATGCCAAACCTGTTCTTATTACCATGCACAGTAAGAGTAAGGTAATTCTTTTCATAAAACAATGGTTATATATAAATAATTAAATCACTAGAGAATTTATACACTAAAAACACTTACATCAATGGCGTTATGTTAGTCGATAAGGGCTTAAACTTAACAAATGAGAGCTTTCATCCAAAAAAACTAAACACTTTATCAATGGCAAATATAATAAAATTAGTAACAACCACCATTAATATGTTATTATTTTACACATATAATCCTCTTTTTACTCATCAATTTAACCTTTACAGCTTATTTTGTTTACTTTCATCACAAAATACAGCAACACTCTTTTAAAGACAAAATATCAATACAACAATAAACGTCAATTCCCCTCATTCAATATATATAAAGTTATATATTATAAAAAAGGAGGCAGTAAGAGTGTTACCACTTACCACCTCCTCTTATTACAATCTAAGATATAGGCTATTATCTCGTCATTTTAGTTTAATCGTCTTCATGTTATTACTTTCTAACGATCACCTCCAGCCCACCAAACTTTTTCAGTATAAACATATTCTCCATCACCATATGCTTCTTTTACATTTAAGTTAGCGACAACATCACTTGATCCATATGGATAACGTTGTGGAAACGGCTTTTTATTCGCAAGTTTGATAAAATCACCATCCCCCAAGGCTGCAAGGCGTCTGTAATCAGCATATGCTTCAACAGCTTCACCAGAAGCTCCGTAAAAAGCCAAATACTTTTGAATCATGATCTCTTTTAATGGATTTGCAGTAAAACGACTTATCACTTCTCCATTGAAATAAGGATCCAAGACTTTGGCAGATAAATCAAATTTACCTTCAACACCTGCCATTACCGGGGTATTGAAAACCGATAAGCATGCAGTTTCTAGATTTGCAAAACCGGCCACCATCGCATCATACAAAGCTGCTTTTGCATCATCATTCTTATTAAGACGTGCTAAGGCCTCTGCTTTAAGAAACATCAACTCGTGATAACTTAGCATCTGTGTTGGAGCACAACCCGCTCCGTATACAAATGAAGTGCTATAAACAAATTGCTGCTGAACAACTTCCCCATTTGGAGCTGCATTGATTTCTTTAGGATCTGTAATTTGCATCCATTTTGGTGTCATAAAAACTTGAGTAAGACGAGGGTCTTTTAGTTGAGTAAACTTATCGACCAAGCTTTGACTTGCAGCTAATGCATCTCTAGACCACCCAAAGGCAAAATAAGGATTCAAATTCTGCACACCATCGTAATGATTAAACTTAAGCTCTTCTGTTGGATTTGCAAATGATTTACCAACACAAGCTATAATTTGATTCAATACTGCATTTTGATCGGAAGCACGATACAGTCCATGCATCAAAACTCTAGCTTTAAGCGCATAGCAAGCTTTAGTCCATTTTGCAGCATCACCGCCATAAATCAAGTCATTTTTCCCTAAAGGCATTTTATCAGTTCCTGACAAATCTTCGATAGCAGCATCAATCATTGTGATAAGTTCGCTATAGATCTCTGACTGTTTATCTAATTTCGGTTGCATCGAAACTTGGAAGTCACAAGCTTCAGACCAAGGTGTATCACCAAACAAGTCTGTTAGAATCGTCAAATTGTAGGCGATAAAAAAGCGCCCCACACCTCGAGTGATCGAATTGTAAGATTCTTCGCCTCCTTCAGAGCACTTAGAAACAACTTTTTTAGCATCCTTCAACGTCGAATACAATGCTCCCCAAGAGTTATTGTACGTAGAAGAAGCTTTTGGCTCCCCTACTCGCATTTCAGCATTATACATTTGATTATGAATACCCGCCTCATGCTCAATATACACCGAAGCATAGGTCGAGAGATCTCCTCCTGTAATACTAAAAGCGGACGCCGTAATCAAGTCTGTCACAATAAACTTAGCCTGAACATTCTGGGCATGGTTTTTATCTTCATTAATCTTGTCCATTGTATCCTCGGAACAAGAAACTAAAGAAACCCCTAAAAGTGCAACACATGAAATGCCCACTAATTTCATTTTATATTTGTCAAACATTTTCTTTAGGATTAAAATTTAACATTGATACCAAGGCCGTAACTTGAGGTAGCGGGCAATGAGAAAAGCTCGAAAGATCCTGCCATATTGTTGTTTTCTTGCGTAGACTCTGGATCTAAG
>CAMTPD010000218.1 GCA_947074265.1 uncultured Porphyromonadaceae bacterium | reverse complement strand
AGCGAACAAAACGCTGTATGGGTAAAGAATGGTACAAAGATTGCATTCCTTTCTTCAGAAAGCGGTTCATCTCAAATTTGGGAAATGAATACCGACGGAAGCGGACGTACACAAATCTCGAACGTAGAAGGTGGTGTAAATGGTTTTGTGTATTCTCCGGATGAAACAAAAGTACTTTACTTTACCAATATCAAATACGGACAACGCACATCTGATATTTATCCCGACCTACCTAAAGCAACGGGGAAAGTTATTACCGACTTGATGTATAAGCACTGGGACGAATGGGTAGAAACTATTCCTCATCCTTTTGTTGCCGATGTTACATCCGGTGGTCTTACAAATGTTGTAGATATGCTCGAAGGCGAACCATTTGAATGCCCGATGAAACCGTTCGGTGGTGTTGAGAGCTTCTCTTGGAGTCCGGATGGTACCACTGTTGCTTACTCTTGCCGTAAAAAAACGGGTAAAGAATATGCAATATCAACAAACTCTGATATCTATCTATATACACTTGCAACAAAAGAGACTCGTAACATTACAGAGGGTATGATGGGATACGATACGCATCCTATGTTTTCTCCTGATGGTACAAAGCTTGCTTGGTTGAGCATGGAGCGTGACGGATATGAATCAGATAAAAACAGACTGTTTGTAATCGATCTTACAAACAATCAGAAGACATATTTAACAGAAACGTTTGATTACAATGCCGACGACTTGGCATGGCATCCCGATAGCCGCGGTTTGTTCTTTATCGCATGTAAAGAAGCCGTTACTCACATCTGGGATATCAACATTGCCGACAAAAAGATTCGTCAAATCACAAACGGACAATACAACTATAAGAGCTTCTCTTTTGTAGGAGGCAACATGGTAGCTATCCGTTGTTCGATGATGCAACCGGATGAGATCTACAATGTAAACACTCAAACTGGTGAAGCAACTGAGATCAGTTTCGAAAACAAAGAGATCCTTGATCAATTAAAAATCGCAGATGTTAAACCACGTTGGATCAAAACAACAGACAACAAAGAGCTGCTTGCTTGGATTGTATATCCGCCAAACTTTGACCCAACGAAGAAATATCCTGCAATTCTTTATTGCCAAGGTGGTCCGCAAAGTACAGTGAGCCAATTCTGGTCGTACCGTTGGAACATGCAACTTATGGCTGCAAACGGGTACATCGTCGTAGCTCCAAACCGCCGTGGTCTTCCGGGCTTCGGACAAGAATGGTTGGAACAAATCAGTGGCGACTACGGTGGTCAAAACATGAAAGACTACTTCTCAGCAATCGACGAAATGAAGAAAGAACCGTATGTAGACGCAGACAGACTGGGTGCTGTAGGTGCTCGTTACGGAGGCTTCTCGGTTTACTGGCTTGCAGGTCATCACGAGAAACGTTTCAAAGCATTTATCGCTCATGCCGGAATCTTCAACCTAGAACAACAATACTTAGAGACAGAAGAGATCTGGTTTGCAAACTGGGACTTGGGTGGTCCATACTGGGACAAAAAGAATGCTATCGCGCAAAAAACTTATGCAAACTCTCCTCACTTGTTTGTTGAGAAATGGGATACTCCTATTCTTGTTACGCATGGAGAACTCGATTACCGTATTCTTGCCTCACAAGGTATGGCTGCATTCAATGCTGCACGCATGTTAGGTGTTCCTACCGAAATGCTTATCTTCCCGGATGAGAATCACTGGATCGCACAACCGCAAAACGGTGTTTTATTCCAACGAGTATTCTTCAACTGGCTTGATAAGTGGTTGAAATAACAAAAATATCACTCGATAATCAAACGGCAATTTCTACATTCAAGTAGAAGTTGCCGTTTCTTTTTTGCACAGTATTAAGCAACCCAAACAGCTAATCAGGACTCTTTTACTCACCAACAACTACTCACACCTCCTACCATATCGAAAGAAATATTCAAGATATAATCAACAAATGACACCCGCAAAGACATAATTATATCAAATTTATGCAGTTATTCTTATTTTAAATTCTTTTTGTTTATACTTTTACCACATCTAAAACACTTTGTTACTAAAACACACACTTATGAAAACAAAAGTTCAAAAAAGATGGATCATACTAATGACACTGTTAGTGCTTGTTAGTTTCTTTGGAGTACAACACTCAGAATCAACAGACCTATGGGAACCTGACACATACTTCAATGCTCCTAATGTAGTATGGATGATCACTGCTACAATCTTTGTATTAATGATGACACCGGGATTATCATTCTTTTATGGAGGTATGGTACGCAAGAAAAACGTAATATCTACCATTTTACAAAGCATTATTGCTATGGGCGTTATTAGTGTTGTCTGGATTGTTGTCGGCTTTAGTTTGGCATTTGGAGACGACATTCATGGTTTCATAGGTGACCCTACTACCTTTATCATGTTCAAAAACGTTGGTGCTAAAGTTGATCTTTTCTTAGCTCCAACTATACCTCTAGCATTGTATGCTCTGTTTCAAATGAAATTTGCTATTATTACACCCTCCCTTATTACAGGATCATTTGCCGAACGAGTACGTTTCTCCGCCTATGTTATCTTCATGATCTTATTCTGTATTTTCATCTATTGTCCGCTTGCACACTGGACATGGCATCCTGACGGATTTCTTCGAAAACTAGGAGTTATCGACTTTGCAGGGGGGATTGTAGTACATGCCTCTTCGGGGGTTGCGGCACTGGCCGGCGCAATATTCCTTGGCAAACGCTATGGCATAAAACACCATCATCCGGCCAATATACCTTATGTAATTTTAGGAGCTGCTATGCTTTGGTTAGGTTGGTTCGGATTTAATGCAGGATCTTCTTTAGCAGCAGACACAATTGCCATTAAAGCATTCCTCAATACAAACACAGCTTCGGCATCAGCCATGCTCTGTTGGATCTTTTTCGATGCACTTCAAGGACGCAAACCCTCAGCAATGGGAGCTGCAATCGGGGCTGTAGTAGGTATGGTCGCAATAACACCATCGGCCGGTTTTGTTACAATTGGAGAGAGTATTTTTATAGCTGTTGTTACAGCCATGATATGCAATATTGCTGTACATTGGAAAAACAAAACGAATCTCGACGATGCACTAGATGTGTTTCCGACACATGGTGTAGGTGGAATACTAGGAACTGTATTTACCGGGATCTTTGTAGACGGATTGCTCGTAGGCAACTATCAAGTGTTTTTTATACACATCCTAGCCATAGCCATCGTTGGCATCTATACCTTTGCCGTGAGTTATTCCTTATATTGGATTACAGACAAATTGATACCAATGCGTGTATCTACACAAAGTGAGATGATTGGACTCGACATTTCTCAACACGATGAGAAATACAACTTTGCCGACATCTCTAGCAAAGCTTAATCTTGTTCACTTCCATAATCAACACGTTTTAATCTCTATGTGGCAGACTCGGTATTTACGGAGTCTGCCACAACTCTTTACCACTGAATCGGTTGCAAAAGCAATTGCCACTTCTCTAGCTTACCACCTAAAAACTGTTCTAACCGATTGTCGTTTATTTCTATAAAATGATAATGACTGTTTACTTCAACCACTCTATTTGGCTTTCCACCCTTTGCTGTTTCTTTAGGCAACAACTCGTTATTCTGATACTCCTCAGTATAAACTTTATTTTTTGCCCAACTCATAGCATCATCGTGGTTGTCGATCCACAACAAATCGTAGATATCATTTTCTGCATTGGGTATTCTTACTATAGCCCGGTACTTTTGATTGATTCTTGCTGTACGTAAGAAACGGTCTTTAAACGACACAATAGGCTCTAAGTGAATTGAAGCTAACTTCGAATTCAGCTCAAACTTACGGACAAACTCAATAGTACTATGCTGTACCTCTTTGGGCAACTCTAAGAGTTTCTGAAGACAAGCTTCACTTATCACTACACGCATAATTCAAACTATTAATCAATTTACACAATCATGGTTTAAGCGTAAAATAAACAAAGGAAACACTCCCTATAGAAACGAGAAGCACACCCATTACAAATACGTGTTTAAACTTATCGATTCGATTTTGAGCAGCCTTAAAATTCTTCATTGCTTCAAAGACATTCCACAGTATCATTATAACACAAAGAAAGTAGAACATTAAACTCATTGTTTTTAGCATTAAATTTTACAATAAGCAATCTTTTATCGTTGCCATTTTCTGAAACAAGCGATATCTGTATATCAATAAGTTAACCTAAAAATAAGCATGTTTGTTTTAGCATATCCTTTGCACCGTAATCGATCGCGTCACAAGGACATAGAAGGCGCTTACATGTAGCGGATAGCGGCAGGTGGACCTTCATGTAAT
>CAMTPD010000217.1 GCA_947074265.1 uncultured Porphyromonadaceae bacterium | reverse complement strand
GCATAATGAAAATGCACCTCAAAAGTTTTATGTCTAACTTTTGGGGTGCACTTCAAAACAGCATAGAGGGCTTTTTTACAAACGAGTCATTGGTATTCAAGAAAGAAAACATTCATGAAAAAACAGATTCTAATCGTTTCTAATTATTTTATTCGATAGATGCCTCACCGGCAGTTGTTCCCCAATAGGGATTTTGATAAATAGGAGAGTCTGAATAATCAGCTGTAGAAGACGTTATTTTGAAGTGTTGTACAGCTATAGGATCAAGATAATGTGCCTTTCTCCATGTGAATCCATCATATGCAAGTGTATGAGCAATTTGATACGGGCGCATGTATTTGCTTAATGCAGGATCAGAGACATTCGCTTTTTGGTTGTCTATTCCGTAGATTAGTTCATACGTTTTATCTGTTTTAGCAGCTTCGGCATATTCACCTGGATAATAATCACCCCAGATCTTCATACCTTCGATATGATATGGTTTGGAGATAAGTTGATCCATTGATTTCCAACGGCGCAAATCATCATTTCGATACCCCTCTGCCATAAACTCACAAGCACGTTCGCGACGAATGTTATATAAAGTAGGATCGATAATCTTACCGGCAGAATATGCACCCCAGCTAGCCAACGCCTCTTTCGACATATCTGTGGCAGCAATGGTTTTGTTAAAGTCTTCATCTACTCCTGCACGCCTTCTAATTGCTTTCCAATAATTTGAAGCTTTGTCATTCAATGAGCCATTTAACTCATAATATGCCTCAATATAATTCAAATATGCCTCGGCCGCACGATATACAATCATTCCATTGTATCCGCCCCAGTTGTCGCACAGGGCTTTATCCGGATTCACACCTTTACGATTTGTATAGCCTGTATTGTAACGAAACTGTTCCGATCCACTTGTGATATTAGGCAAGAAAGGTTCGGTAATAACACCATGTGATCCCATGTTGGTATTGATCCACATATTCGTTTGCCCCGGTTCTTTCAAGAAAAGATATGCACGTTCATCTCTGTCTTTACGCACTGCACCGATCGATTCGTCACCGTGATACCCACTACCTTGCGCATAGTATGGTAGTCCGTTTTTCATAAGATAACTGTCTATCATCCCTTTTGTTATACCTATAGCAAGGTTAGATGTACTTGCATTTACCGGAACGTTATTCGTTACACCAAGACCTTTATCGTGAGCTTTCCAAATCAGAATCTCAGGATAACTTGCCATATTGATAGCCCCATACATTTCTACAAATGGATTTGATTCGCCCGGACCTTGAGGTAAAATCCCTGTGTTTTGTGTAAGGCTAATAGCAGAGGCAACTTGGTCTGCTGCATCTAAGGCTTGATTTAAGAACCACTCAATTTCCCCTTCGATACTTCCCGATGCAAATTGATAGTTTTTATTGTATTCTTTTGTTGCCCCAGGCCATCCCGGACCGTTCGGTACATAAGGAGTATCTTTAAAGTATTTCAACCATGTACCCTCATAAAGTGCGACACGTGATTTTACGAGCAAAGCAACCGGTTTACTCAAGCGATTGCGATTTCCATCGGGAGCATTGTCTTTCATCAAGTAGATTGCAGAGTCGAGATCTGCAATGATAAAGCGCGCAACCTCGGTACGTGGCATGCGCTTACTCGCTTCGATTAATACCTCTTTATTATCAGGAAAAGTTGTTTTCACAATAGGAGCATCACCAATAGATTTGAGTTTTCCAAAGTGTTGCAATGCTCTAAACAAGTACATCTCACCAATGTAGTGATTGATCATTTCAGGATTTCCTGTTATTTTGCCTTGTGCATGTCTTGGTACAACAGTATTGATGAAATAATTGATGTTGTATAGTTCTCCAAATCCCCATGCACCTTCAGTTGCACCAACCTTCCATTCCGTATTGGTAAACTTGCCAGGCACACCCATTCCCGCTTGAATATCTGTTGCTCCATCGGAACAAAAAGGATCTGCTACAGGTAGACTACTTCCATAACGATTTACGGTGAAAGCTTCGAGTTGCGCTTCGTCCCAAAGATAGTTTTCCGGTGTAATTGACGATGGCGGTGCAATATCTAAATTATCATTGCATGCTGTAAAAGCGAGTGTACAGCCCGATAAAATTGTCGTAACAAGTATGTATTTTGTTATTTTCATGATTCTGAAATTAAGTCGTTAAAGATTAGAAGTTAGCACTTATACCAAACGAAAGTGTTTTGAATAGTGGATAACCGATACTACCGGTGCCACCACCAAGAGTTTCAGGGTCGAAAATCTTATTCAACTTAGTACCAGTCCAAAGGTTTTCACCTGAAGCGAACACACGAAACTGTGAAATGCCCACTTTTTGCACAAAACTAGCAGGTACTGTATAGCCAATCTGTACGTTTTTAAGTCGAATATAGGAACCCTTTTGCAGGTAACGTGTTTGTGTGTTTTGATTCTTACCAGAATTGTCTAACGGTCTAGGATAGTAAGAGTCTAAGTTTGCACCCATTGGATGTTCAGGATCAGCTCTAAAATAATCCATGTGTTCTTCGAAAGCAACCGAGCGCCAGATGTATCCACTGTAGCCGAAGAAATTGTAGCTACCTTCCCAGAAGTCGCGTTTCATTACACCTTGGAAAAATAAGTTTATATCAAAGCCTTTCCAGTCGGCACCGATGCTAAGTCCGAAGCGATAGCGTGGAGCATTATTTCCTATTACAGTCATGTCTCCATGGTCGTTTAGTGTATAGCTACCATTGTTAATGACCCCATCACCGTTCAAATCTTTGTACATGATATCTCCGGCTTCCCATTGGCTACCCAGTGGTTGTTGTCCTCCGTTTGGTAATGTTGCTAAGTGATTATCCATTTCCTCTTGTGATTGGGCAATACCGATGGTTTCGTATCCCCAGATATCTCCAACATTTTGTCCGGTAAAATATTTACCAAGATCATAGAGTTCGTTCGGATAGTTGGTAATCTTTGTACGGTCGTCAGATAGATTAAATGTTGCAGAATAGCCAAGTCCCATTGGTAGGCGATCTCTCCAAGAGATATTTAACTCCCATCCACGCGTGCGTAAGTCGGTGTTATTTGTTTTCGGAACACCTGTACCTAAAATACTAGGCATTTCAGGTGCCGGACCTACCATATCTTTAGTTTGACGTTCAAACCAGTCAAGGCTACCTGTAAGACGGTTGTTTAAGAATCCGAAGTCAAGACCAATGTTGAGCGTACTTACAGTTTCCCATGTAAGGTATGAACTGATAAGACCGGGAGCATTGGAAGTGTTAGGATTCTTTCCATTAATTAGCCAACTACCGTTTGAGGTGCCAATAGGCATCGTAACGTAAGTTGGATACCACGAGTTTGTATTCTGGTTACCCAATACACCATACGATCCCCTTATTTTTAATGTGTTAGCAATCGCTTCATAGTCGGTCCAGAAATCTTCTCGCGCAATATTCCATCCTGCAGAAAAAGAAGGAAAGAATTTCCATCGTTTATCCTCACGAAAACGTGATGTACCATCGTAGCGAAGGTTTACTTCAGCCATATAACGATCTTTGTAGTCGTAATTGAGACGGCCAAAGAATCCGGCAACAGCCCATTTGCTTCTTCCTCCCGAAACAGACGGAGGTGTTGGTTTTCCACTACCATCGGTTCCGTTTGTCGCATCAATATCTTCCATTCCCGGTACCATAATACCTAGTCGTTTTGCACTAAAAGCATTGCCCCAGAATTGCTCCGACTGAAACCCGATCATTCCTTTGATATTATGACCGCTCTCGAATGAGTGCGAATAAGTAGAATAAATATTGGGATTCATATAATCAGATCCGTCTACAGACTCATACACCTCTGTGCTATTGTTATTAGGGATTGGTTCGCCTGCTACATTGTGGTTATATGTTTTTTGAATATCCCAATGGTTTCTATGATTAATCAAGCGGTAATTAATCTCAGCTGTAATATCCCAACCTTTTAGAGGTTTTACAACCAGTTGTAATTGTTGACTGATGTCATCGCGTTTAGTTTTGTCTCTACCACCTTCTTTCAATGTAAGGGCAGGAGAGGGACTGCTGAATAAATAACCATTGTCATCGTATACAGGCAACATTGGCCACGTTTGATATCCCATAGCTCCAATATTACCAATACGAGCAGGACGATCATAGTCGGAGCGAGTAAACTTAACACCGTAATTAATATTTACCTTATCGTTTACTTGTGCAGTAATACGCATATTGGTTGCAAAGCGGCGATAACTATCCTCACTCAGTTTCATCAATCCGTTTTGATCCAGAAAGTTAAACGAAGCATAAGTCTAGATCGGAAGAGCACACGTCTGAACTACAGTCACTCCGGAGAATCTCGTATG
>CAMTPD010000216.1 GCA_947074265.1 uncultured Porphyromonadaceae bacterium | reverse complement strand
GTAGGTGTTGACAAAGATTTTAATGTTAACGGCTTTAAGACTCCTTTAGAATCATTGGCATTGGTGTTTAGCGATGACCAAAATCGTTTAGGTTATATGTGTCTGAAAGTTAATTCACAAGATCTAACTGCTACGCTCCAGTATATTAGTAGCACGGTGCAGAAGTTTTCCAAGAAGGAGCCGGAGATTCAATTTCTGGATGAAACGATGAATAGGATGTATCCCAAAGAAGCAAACCTGTCAAAGATTATTCTGTTGCTTAGTTTTATCTCAATCTTCATTTCGCTATTGGGTGTATATGGATTGGTATTCTTCAATATTCGATTCAAGCTCAAAGAGATTGCCATTCGCCGGATCAACGGATCATCTATCAAAGATATTATGTGGAGGTTGCAACGCGGATTCTTCATTCAAATTGCGGTGGCGTCTGTTATTGCTGTACCAACTGCCTATTTCTTTATCTCAAACTGGCTCGAACAATATCCCTATCAGGTGTATGTAAATCCGCTTTGGTTTGTGTTCGCCATCCTGTTGATTACAGCAATTACGTCGCTTTCAATTATAGCTTTGTGTTACAATGCTGCGCGTATAAATCCGGTTAATACACTCAAAGCCGAATAAACTTCTCGATATTATTGATACTTCTTTTAGAAAGGCCGGTAAAAGTTCTCATTTCTTTTACCGGCCTTTTGTTTTATGATGTTATTTTTGCATACCTGAATGCCTGCAAGCAGCGGCTCTTTTTTAGCTTTTCGTTTTCAATGAAAACGAATTTCTGTTTTCGTCGAAGACGTAAAAGTGTTTTCATTGAAAACGAAAACGTATCTTCAACGAAAACGTTTTGCTCATTAGACAATGTGCATTCTAGGCTATAAATAAGTATATTAAATCTATTTCATGAAGAACAATAAACTTAACTTATCATCACTCATTCTCATTATATTCTTAACAATACCATTTCATCTATGCGCACGAGATGGTATCAATACGGCATGGAAAGTTGGTCTAAGCGGCCCCATCTATAAGAAGTTTTCATTTTTGGTTGAAGAAGACTTACGTATGCAACAAGACTTTGGCGGAGTAGAATGGAGTTTTACCACTGCGGAGATTCGCTATAAGCCATTGAAGTTTCTGACCATTGGGACGGCATATATGTTTATTGATAAGCTCGACAAAAGTGGAGAGAAACGACATCGTTATCTGTTTTATGCAATGGCAACAAAGAAGATTGGTGCTTTTCGCTTTTCCGTACGTGAACGTTTTCAAAGTACATTTAAGGAGCATAGTGATACTCCTAGCAACTTCCTCCGAAGCATGCTTACCGTTGCATACTCAATCGATAAACTCAACATATCACCATTTGTATATGCCGAGACTTTTAACAACACGTTGAAAGGAAAACATTTTAGTTTAGACAGGGTACGTTTGTCGTGTGGTATCGATTATGCACTGAATAAACATTCGATCTTTCAACTGTATTACAGATATCATATTTTCGAAGCTCCTGATCCGGTAAATTATAAGAATGCAATTGGTGTAGGCTACACTTACAAATTAAAATAACAAACCCTCGGAATTGTAATTAGGTTACAAATTCCAAGGGTTCACTTAACTAACCAATTTATCTAATATCCATTTAGAATCCAGGTGTTGTTTGTTCGATCAACGGATTAGAGTTTACGATACGATTCGGTATCGGGTAAATCTCTTTTCCGGTTGTTGCTTTCTTATCCCACCATTCGTTACCAAAGCGATTGAAACGTATCAAGTCGGTACGACGATGACGCTCACCCAAGAATTCACGACCAAGCTCGTCAACAAACTCATCTTCTGTTAGTTTAGAAGGATTCAGCACATAACTATTTTCGGCCCAAATGGAAGCCGGATAATTACGCTTTCTTACGTCGTCAAGGTATTGTGCAGCTTTTGCAACGTCTCCTTTACGAAAGGCATTCTCGGCTACTACATAATACATCTCGGCCAAACGTACTTCGGCAACGTAGTTCATCATAAATAGGTTCTGACTCTCTGGCAACCAAGGGAATTTAATGAAACGAACTCCTGAGTTTTCCTCACCCGTATTTACGTGCGAACCTTTAGCTAGTCCATCTGCCCCTTCCGAGAAGCGGCCAATCTGATCTACATACGTTAGTGGTTCTTTGTTCCATTCTTCTGTTCCGAGTATCTTCTCATCGGTATAGCCGAATCCATTTTTATAATCGAAAGCATATTGCTGACCAACAAGGAAGAACCCGTCGTATTGTCCGCCTTTTGCTGTGGTTTTGAATTGCTGTTTGCGATAGTCTCCATCCACAAACTTCTCATAAGGTTTACCCAATTGATAGCTATATAGATCTCCTTGTAGATCTCGAGATGGTGTTAAGGTAATACCATTCCAACCACCTTTGTTATTATCCAAGGTATAGCGTGCCTGATAGTGCATACATGCATCATACATCCAACCCATCTCTAGGTACTTACGTGCGTGAGGGAATTCAAAGATGTTCTCCGGCGATTTATATCCATTTACACCAGAACGGAAAGGTCCACGATAGTCTGCATCCAATGCATATGTTCCATACTTTCCATCTATAATTTCTTGGGCAATAGCCGCCGCCTCTTCATACATCGCTTTTCCAATCCATTTCTCTGCATTCAAATACAAACGCATTTTGATTGCTCTATTTCCGGCTTGATCCCATCTTCCTGATTTACCATTCTTTGGAAGATCTGCTAAAGCTGCATCTAACTCTGCATCAACATGTGCAAAAACTTCTTGAGGAGTAGACTGTCCCACTTGTGTTACAATGTCGGTAGAAATAGGTACATTCCTGAAAAAGTCGATCAAGAATAAATAAAACCAACTTCGTAGCGTACGCATTTCGCCAATATGCTGCTTCTGATCTGCTTCTGTCATTCCCATACCAACATAATCTATACCTGTAAAGTCGGCAATATATAGATTACACTGCTGGATACCTTGGAACGGACCAACCCATCCCCCATTGATTACACCTTCGTCTGCAGTCCATGTTTGTTCATGCATACGAATCCATTGACCGCCGTCGTATCCGTGCTTTCCTTTTTGTGCCCATACAAACTGATCGGCCGAAAGTTCTTGTAGAATCCAACGATCTCCGTCCCATCCACACCAATGTGCGTGTTCGTAAGGTCTGGTAAGTGCGGCAATCACAGAGGCTTTGTCTGTATAGTAATTATCTTGTGTTAGGTCGCTGAATACTTCTTCATCAAGATTTGTACATCCTGTAAAAGCCAAAGATGCTAATCCCAACAATCCTGTATAAATATATTTTTTATTCATGGCTTATTCTTTTAGGTATTAATAAGTGATTTGTACTCCGAAAGAGAAGTTTCTAGTACTTGGATATACATCGAGACGACCGATACCTGGTTCAAGACCTGTACTTTGTATGTTTGCAGGATCTAATCCACTGTATTTGGTTATCGTAAATGCATTCTTAAGCGTTGCATAAACTCTCAAATTGCTAATCCATTTTGTATTAAGCTTTGGATTCCAACCCAACGTGATGTTATCTAATTTGAAGTAGTTTCCGTTTTCAAGGAAGTAATCACACATTTCCTTTTCACTCTTAATGTGTCCGTTTCGTGTGAATGCATCTTTTAATAAGTTCACGTTTGGCTGAGCTTGCAATCCATAATACATTTGATACAAATTGAGTATCTCGTAGTCAAATTTACCTCTGAAGAACAACGATAAATCAAACTCTTTGTACGTAAATGTATGACCCCATGATAAATCCCACTTAGGCATACCTGTTCCGATGAATGCTTTGTCTTTATCGTTTTTATCTTTTGCTAATTTGGTTTCTCCACCAACAACAGCTTCTTTCCAAATAAGAAGATTGCCACTTTCATCAACTCCTGCATAGCGCGTACCATAGAAGCTACCTATTTCTACGCCATCTTGTAGTCGTTGAGCAGGACCTGGATTACCCGGAGAAGGTAAACCATAACGATCCATATACCCTTTCGTAAAGGTTCCGTTCGAGAACTTCACCAATTTTGACTTGGTATAAGATGCCGTTACATTGGTTTCGTAGCTAAAGTCTTTTGTCTTTACAGCTTGCCATTGTACATTCAACTCAAGACCGTTTGAACGCGTAGTCGCAACGTTCGTATAAAGATTTTGATGCAAATATGGAGGAACCGGTGCATCATAATCGGATATAACATCTCTACCATCACGAATAAAATAGTCGAGACTACCACTTAGTCGGTTATCAAACAAAGCATAATCGACACCGAAGTTCCATGAGATTTGTTTCTCCCATTTTAGGTTAAAGTAGATCGGAAGAGCACACGTCTGAACTCCAGGTCACTCCGGAGAATCTCGTATGCC
>CAMTPD010000215.1 GCA_947074265.1 uncultured Porphyromonadaceae bacterium | reverse complement strand
ACTGGAGTTCAGACGTGTGCTCTTCCGATCGTAACGAAGGTGTATCCGCATACACCGGGCATCGACGCAGCCGGAGTTGTTGAAAACGACCGCACCGGAAAGTTTCTACCGGGCACAAAAGTCGTAGTTATGGGGTACGACTTAGGAATGAATATATCCGGCGGATTTGGAGAGTATATTTGTGTTCCGGCCGAATGGGTAGTGCCATTGCCTAAAAACTTCACGCTTGAAGAAACCATGCTACTCGGAACAAGCGGATTTACCGCAGCTATCGGCGTATATAAGCTTCGTCAGATGGGACAAATGCCGGAGTTAGGCCCAATGGTAGTAACGGGAGCAACAGGAGGTGTAGGTAGTTATGCCGTACAGATCCTATCAAAACTAGGCTACGAAGTATGGGCCGCATCGGGCAAAAGCGAAGATAACTACCTGAAGGAGCTAGGTGCCACAAAAGTAATTAAGCGCGAAGAAGTAAACGATCACTCGGCAAAATACTTGTTGCGTCCGCGCTGGGCAGGAGCCTTCGATACAGTAGGCGGAAACGTATTACACACCTTGCTCAAAGCATGTGCTAAGTCGGGCAGTGTAGTTACCTGCGGCAATGTAGGAGGTGTTAAGCTTGATATGACAGTGCTGCCATTTATTCTCAACGGAGTCAATTTGCTTGGTATTAATGCCGCCGATACACCAATGGCGATGCGCCTTGCAATATGGGATAAACTCTCTCACGGATGGAAACCAGATCACTTGGCTGAGGTAGCGCATTATATAACACTCGATCAGCTCGACGAATCGATCGACCAAATGCTTCAAGGAAAACACAAAGGACGATTTGTATTAAAATATTAATTGATTATATTTGAGGGAGATAATCGTTTGCAGGATACGCAAGTACGGCAACGGTTGTCTCCTTTTTCTTTTTCTTCGACAATACCGGTTTAACACATAAATCTTGTACAAATGAAAAATGCACTATTTATTATCCCGATTATCACTTTCGGGTATCTTGTTTTGACTTCTGAGAAACCTGCACCAAAAGCAGAACCGTTGTTTACCAAGAATCTTTCGAATGCCAGTTACGATCCTGCCGTGTGGAGTGTAGAACCCGGCGACATACTTACCGCGACAGCCGACAAAGAGATATGGACAAACAAAGAATACGAAAACTTTACGCTCGACCTTGAGTTCAAGACCGATAACGGAACCAATAGTGGAGTTATCGTATACTGTACCGATCGGCAAAATTGGATTCCCAACTCTGTAGAAATTCAAATCGCCGACGATCATTCCGAGAAGTGGGGAACGTCTCCGACCTATTACCAGTGTGGAGCCATCTTTGGTCACCTTCCGGCCAAATGGCAAAAGGTAGTAAAGAAGCCGGGCGAATGGAATAAAATGACCATTACCTGCAAAGGCAAACTGATCACAGTACGACTAAACGGTCGCGATGTAACGAAGATGGATATGAATATATGGAAATCGGGCACGAAGAACCCCGATGGTACTGAAATACCAAGCTGGTTGCCCAAGCCATTTGCCGAACTGCCTACCAAAGGCTACATCGGTCTGCAAGGCAAGCATGGCGATTCGCAAATCTGGTTTCGCAATGTAACGATCAAAGAGCTTTAATCAAACGGATATAAGAGAAAAAGGACTTACGCTTCAGTAGCATAAGTCCTTTTTCTATTTATCGTAGATAAGTATTGTCGTTGTTATAAGCAACAGCCGGCATTGTATTAGAATGCTTCGGTCATATTAAAGTACAACAGCGTTTGTTTCTCCCTTGTGCTATACCCTACATCCATACGGAAGTTGAGGCGTGGTTGCACTTCGATGCGAAGGCCGGCACCTATATTCGGTAATACACCTTCGATCTTCACCGGATTAGGACCGATAAACCCGGTTCCTGCCCAAGTGGCAAAACCCAATCGGTTGGCCAGTTTAGACCAAAAGCCGGTTTGATTCGTATTGATCATGTGGCGGTATTCGGCAAGCATAAAGTGTGCCGACTTGTCTCGGTATTGCCCCATGTAGTAACCACGCAAGTCGAACGGAGAGCCCGCCTTAGGTAGTCGCGACAAAGGCACGTCGCCAAAACTATTTTTACTATTTACCGTCCAAGCCAAAGTACGTCGTTTGCCGAGCGATTTGTATTGGCGATAATCAATGTTCATAATACCGTAGTTGAAGTCACTTCCCAAAGCTTTGGCCGAATACCCTGTGGTGAAATCAAAGTAAACACCCTTGCTGGCATTGGCAGGCATGTCGCGTGTATCGTACGAAAGCGAGGCCCCCCAGGTAATATTAAACGAAGACAATCCGGTAGAGTCGCCACCTTGTTTTCGGTAATATGGGTCGTTGATTACCCCTTTTGATGGATCGGTGATTTTATCGTACACGATATCAATGTTGGGACCGGCAAAGAAGTGAGAGTCTTTGAGGCGAAACAAAATAACAGGGTTCACCTGTACCATCGACGAATAATACAACGTTGTGGTGTCGCTACGGTGTAGATTGCCATTGTTTACATAACCAACTCCGTAGTAGTTGTCGCCCGTGTTTTTGTAAATATACTGTCCCATGATGCGAAATCGGTCGCCTTTGAAAAAGAGCTGCGGGCGAAGGGTAAAGTTGATCCCTACACCTTCACCGAATGTGAGTCCGAAAGCCACCGGAAGTACACTGCGTAGCATTGCGGTATCTTGCGGATTGGTGCGGAAAGTAAGCAAGGTACTACCACCGATTACAAATCCGAAGTCGGGCGTATAACCCGGTCCGCCAAGGATACTAAACTTGAGATTCTTCTCCTTCTTAGCAGGAGTTACAATCGAATCGTTGCTGTTTTCTTGCGCAAAAACAGAGGTAGATAAACCGACCAAAAGCAACGAAATCAAAATATATCTGGAAAACGCTATCATACTATTCATGTATGTAAGTTAAGAGTGTCTGCTTTTATATAATTAATAACGCTCTTGTTAAAAATCAGATTGCGAAGGTAGCGAAATAAACCAAAAGTAAAACAATGCAGTCCTTTCGAGGCAATAAAATGGAACGAAAAGGGATTCTTTTCTTGATATATAACGGTTTTTGAAAGGATAAAAAAGATTAATGAAAGCTGAGGCGGCATGAAGTGAAAACGAATCCTACGGTGATTGGATTTAGTTGTCGAAAGGTTTGAATTTCGTTCTCGTGAGTTTCGAATCGTCAGGTGCCGACCTGACGATTCATTCTTCACTATAAACAAATCGTCAGGTCGGCACCTGACGATTTGTTGTTCATTAGGTTTAAATTGTTTGATGCCCATCAAACGATTCGGTCTTCGCAATGTTTATTTCTACTAGTTGCATGTATAAAAGTTTGAAGAAGTCGAAAAAACGTTTTTCCTTTGCAGTGAATATTTAAAATCGATACAGTGATACGTCTTATCAAGAACTGGATGCTGCCCATAGCCATGCTTACGGGGAGTATTTTTTATAGCCTCTTCGGAGCCTTGTCCTTCCTAACTCCCGTACTCATTTTCTCCATGCTGTTGCTTACCTTTAGTAAGCTTTCTCCCAAAACATTGCGTTTTACACCATTGCATTGTTGGCTGTTGGCGATTCAAATACTGGGATCACTGGCTGTGTACCTCGCTTTGGCTCCGTTTAATCCTATTGTTGCGCAGGGGGTGATGATCTGTTTGTTGGCACCTACGGCAACGGCGGCCGCGGTGATTACCGGTATGCTAGGTGGAGATATTTCGTTTGTAACCAGTTTCGTTTTTGCGAGTAACCTGGGTATTGCCGTAGTAGCTCCCGTTTTGTTTTCGTATGTCGGGACTACAAATGATATGCCCTTTATTCATTCGTTCTTGTATATCTGCAAAGAAGTGATCCCGTTGTTGATGGCTCCGCTGGTTGTAGCCTGGACGATCCGCTTTTGGTTTCCGCGCCTGCAAGAGAAGATCACGTCGCTCAGTGGTCTTTCGTTTTACATCTGGGCACTGGCTTTGGCGATTGTAACCGGTAAGACCGTCAAGTTTTTGATAGAGCAAGATCATCCCAACTACGATACCGAGATTTGGGTAGGAGTAGGCTCGTTGGTGATTTGTGTATTGCAATTTTATGTGGGCAAGAAGATTGGTTCGCGATTTGGTAACCGCATTGCTGCCGGGCAGTCGTTGGCTCAAAAGAATACGAACCTTGCGATCTGGATGTCGCATATTTACCTCAATCCGATTGCATCCATCGGAACGGCTTCGTACGTGTTGTGGCAAAACACCATCAATTCGTATCAGTTGTGGAAAAAAAGAAAGGTCTCTTAAATACTGCCGGGTAGGCAATATTCAAAAGGCCTGTCCTATAAGGATTGTGCAACCGTTGTGTATTTGATTACACAGCGGTTGTTTTTT
>CAMTPD010000214.1 GCA_947074265.1 uncultured Porphyromonadaceae bacterium | reverse complement strand
CTGATTCTTAATCAATTGAGAGGGGAGAAGATTATGCAAATTTATAGTCTCAATACTTGCGACTCGTTGGTCGGTATCTGTCGAAAAGGGCAAGGGCCGGATGAGTTTATTCGTTACTATCCCCCTATACAGCCTGTTTTTGAAAATGGCATTGCAAAGATTTGGGTGAAGTCAATTCCTAATATGCTTGGATTAGTTAATATCAATGAGTCTATTCATCAGAATAGAATTGCTTTTGAGGAGAAGTTTACCTTTACAGCTCCGGCTCGATTGAATATTTTTGGGCAATCTGATGCTAATTTTATTTATGAAGACTCTGTAATCTGGATGCGTATGAGTCCTACCTTATCAATGGAGATGTATGCCAATCCTAATGCTAGCTATTCGAAATATAATTTACGCAACAACACGATTGAGAAATCAATAAAGATCAATGATATTCCGAATGAACATAAGCTTAGTTATATGGGACGACAACGTATAACTTATCACCCTACTCAACAAAAATTGGCTACGTTTTATACCTTAATGGGTTGTTTTAATATTATCGATTTAGAGAAAGGAACGGTATTAAAGATTGAAACAGTTGAAGATGGTGTGAATCCCGATCAAGAATATAGTAGTGTGAGAGAGTTTCATTACGACCTTTCAGCAACAGACTCTCTTATTTGGGTTATTTACGAAAAGAAAGATGGAACAACAGCTATGCGCATTTATGATTGGAATGGAAGTCTGAAGGGAATCGCAACGTTTGATAGAGTGCTCAACTATATTCATATAAACTTGCAAGATAATATGCTTTATGCGATCGGACTTGAGGATGAAATCTACAAGTTTGATATTCGTAGCACCTTATCGAAATTATCTTAACTTCTTTATTGGAAGAATGCATACAGAGATGCTTTGATGTATGGGTTTATTGTTTATTTTTGAGGCGAGTAACTCGAACTTGAATACTATGAATATACAATTTAGAAATGGTGATTCCATGCCGCTAATTGGTCTTGGAACTTATTTGTCGAAACCGGAAGAGGTGAAACAAGCTGTGATTACAGCAGTGAAAAATGGTTATCGTCACATCGATTGTGCGTCTATTTATGAAAATGAAACCGTAATTGGTGAGGCGTTGCAAGAGATTTTTGACCAAGGAATTGTAAAACGTGATGAGTTGTTTATCACTTCAAAACTTTGGAATTCGAATCATGCACCTGAACATGTTGAGGCGGCTTTGCGCAAAACATTGCAAGATCTACGCCTTGATTATGTGGATCTTTATTTGATTCACTGGCCGGTAGCATTTCGTTATGGAGTGAAGTTTCCTTCGGGAGTTGAAGAGTTTGTGTCGCTGGAAGAGCTTCCGCTTACCGAAACTTGGAAGGCTATGGAGTTGTTGGTGCCTAAAGGTTTGTGCAAACATATTGGGGTGTCTAACTTTAGTGAGAAAAAGCTTCGTGACTTGATGGCTATTGCTACGATCAAGCCTGAAATGAATCAGATAGAGTTGCATCCGTATTTGCAACAAAACGAATTGGTTGCTTTTTGCCAAGACAATGATATTCATGTAACGGCTTATGCTCCGCTAGGAAGTCACCGACTCATCAACGATGAAAAAGGTTTGACGCACGAACCGATTATTCTTGCAATAGCGAAGAGACATCTATGTACTCCGGCACAGGTATTGCTTGCTTGGGGTATGAAGCGCAAGGAGGTTGTGATTCCGAAATCGGTAAATCAACAACGTATTATTGAAAACTTTAGATCACTTACTGTGCATCTTGATGAAACGGATATGGAGCAAATTGCAACACTTGATCGTCATATGCGTACCACTGATGCTACGTTTTGGGAGCTGAAAGGTGGTTCTTATACGGCCCGCGGTATTTGGGACGAATAGATTGTGGCTGAAGTATAATGTCTTAACTAATAGTATTATGAAAAAGAACAAATTAGGGTTATCGCTTGCGACCGTAGTTGTTGCATTGGCTTCGTGTACTTCTTCTGCTCCGACAGAGTTCATGATAAAAGGTACGGTTGCCGATTCTACTTTCAACGGGCAAACTGTTTACTTAAGTACGTTGACTACGAACAAAAGGGTGGATAGTACAATTGTCGAGAATGGACACTTTGAGTTTAAAGGTGTGGCCGACACAACTGTTTATCGGATCGATTTGGATCGAATGCGTGTCAACTTTATTGGTGAGAATAATGTCATCAATGTAGAGATGGGGCAGCCATCTACGTTTATGTCTACCGGAATCAATAAGGAGTATGCAAAGTTTGTGGGTGCTTTAGGAAGCGCGCTTGCGGAGTATCAGAATACCTATGATGTAATGCGTGAGAAGATCAAAGATGACAGACCTGCTTTGCTAAAGGCGATGGAGCCTTCTGTTGAGAAGTACAGACATACTGTGGATTCGATCACGAATAAGTATATTGGCGAAAACAAAGACAACATGATTGGCGCAATGGCTTTGCTAGGTATGGCTCGCGATAAAACGTTGCAAGAGTTAGACTCCTTAATCAAAGTAGTTCATTTGTCTGATAAATTACCGGGAATTAAAGCTGCACTTGAGAATAAAATTGCAGAAGATAAGACTTCTGAGGGTAAGATGTTTGTCAATTTTGATGGAACTACGCTCGATGGAAAGCCTACTTCACTCGCTGATTATGTAGGAAAGGGTAATTATGTTCTTGTTGACTTTTGGGCTTCTTGGTGTGGACCTTGTAGAAGGGAAATTCCAAATTTGAAGGCAGTATATGATAAGTACAAAGATAAAGGTTTTGTTGTACTGGGCGTAAATGTATGGGATAAGGAAGATGCCTATAAGGAAGCTGTGGAAGAGGAGGGGATGACTTGGCCTTCGATGTATGCTTCGCATGATGAAACAGCAACTAAACTTTATGGTATTCAAGGTATTCCTACGATTATTCTTTTTGGCCCTGATGGAACAATCTTGGATCGCTCGTTGCGTGGAGAGGCTATCATGACTGAAGTTTCTAAGTTGTATCAGAAATGATATAACTGCGAAATGTTGTAACGCAATGTTGCATAAAAACAAACGAGGCATTTCTCTTGAACGGAGAAGTGCCTCGTTTTTGTTATAGTTTGATGTCGTTGATGTCGACTAGTTTGTTGAGTATTGCATAGATCGTAAGCCCAGAAGGTGAATGAATTTGTAGTTTCTTTGCAATGTTGCGGCGGTGACTAATTACAGTGTGCGCCGAAATAGAAAGAGAATCTGCAATCTCTTTGTTGGTTTGTCCTTTTACTACACCTACTACAATTTCTTTTTCACGTTGCGTTAGTTCCTGATTTTCAGTCTCGGGTTCCGGGGTTGTAGTTGTTTTGTGAAAAAGTTTATTAATCTTGTCGTGTATCTTTTCCGGTGTGTCATCGATGAAGAAGATGGCATGAAACAACTCGGTGGTTTGCTGATCGAGATACGCATAGCATACAGCCGTCAGTTTGGTTGACGGATAACTGTTGCAAAACGACTTGATCTCGGAGAGTTTAAAACCACAAGCATTGTGCGGATTCACAACAATCATGTCGGGATGATGCAGGTTCAAACTGTCTTTTAGATGCGAAATATCGTTGAGCTCCAAGATATGACAACGTAGTTCGCTGCTATTTCGTAAGGTTTGTACCAGTCCGGTCCGAAGTAGATACGGGCATTCGACCAATGCTATTTTAATGGCTTTGTTCATGAGTGAGTTCGTTTTCTAGTTGGTAGATACGAGGTATCAGTACCATGTCTTCAATAATTGTGTGATATCTCAAGTCTTCTTCGCAAAGGAATATATCAAACAATACACTGTTGGTTTGATGGCTGTTTTGTGTTGCCGGATAATACTTGATCATGATGTTCTTTAGTTCCGATAGCTTGTCTTCGATGCTGTTGTGATGCTTTTCGAACTTCTGAATACTGTAGTTACCGGTATCGGAATGACGTACTAGCTTCTCGATATAGCTAAATACTTTGTCGTTTTCATATTCCATATGTACACGCACTTCTCGCATGTAGTCATCGAAGAAGCGTAGTATCAAATGTGCTATTTTTTCATCAATTGTTGCGATGGCGTCAATAAGCTTAATGCGAAGTTCGGGCAAACGGTAATCGAGGAAATATTCGTGAGATGTTTTCAAATATTTCAACAAAGGTTCGATTGGAAGAGATTTGATCTCTTCTTCGTTGATTAGCCCCGGGCTACTGAGCAGATTGAGTATGAATAAGAATGCACTTATGTTTACATTATTTACTGCGCATACGTCTTTAATGCTTTTATCTCCAAAGCCTAGCGGAATATCGAAACGGTTGAGTACCAGTAGTAACTGATATTCATTCAGGATAACATCGGCTAGACGATCGTTTGACGTTATTTTCGTATAATTATTTTTATTAAACTT
>CAMTPD010000213.1 GCA_947074265.1 uncultured Porphyromonadaceae bacterium | reverse complement strand
GATTCTCCGGAGTGACTGGAGTTCAGACGTGTGCTCTTCCGATCTGGTTGGTGGATATGGGTTTTAGCTGCAGCGGCAGGTTTTTCTCATCGCAAGCAAGCTGCTCTAGCCGATTATTACCGAAACTTGCACTTGTTGTTTTTGAAAGGAAAATCGGGCAGTGAGCTAGAAAACTCAGTACAATTGAAAGAAAAGTATCAAACGCTTTCATGGAAAAACAACTTTATACCAAAGCTATTCGATACATTCTATATCAAATATACGGAGGTACAGGAAAATGAAACTCCTCAAATGCAACGAATGATGCAGGTAATCCATGAAAAATATGGAGAGAATGCACCGGAGTGGTTTAGAACAGAGTTTCGTACTTATAGTCTTCCGTTGATGAAATACACAAATATGTTGTCATTCAACACGCGAGTGATTGCTTTATTTGTGTCTTTACTAATAAATGAACCTTGGCTTTATTTTGTATTTGAGCTAACCGTACTTAACGGTATGTTGATTTACATGAAAATGACACACGAACAGTTTTGTGCCAAATTGAGCTGCAAACTAGAAGGAGAAGCAAAGTGAAAAAGTCGGCGATTGTAAATAATATTCTTTTCGCTATCGGGATACTAGCCGTAGGTATTATGGTTGCCAACATTGGATGGCAATCTATCTTGAAGAATATAGAAGATACCGGATGGTGGTTTCTGGCTGTATTAGCAGTGTGGTTGGTGGTGTATGTTTTGAATGCCATGTCGTGGCGTTTGATTATACGCAACAATTGCGAAGAAGCAAAACGCATTCCCTTTCTATACATACTAAAACTTACAATTACCGGATATGCGATTAACTGTTCTACGCCTGTTGGCTTGATGGGGGGAGAGCCGTATCGCATCTTAGAGTTGAAGAAATATGTAGGAACAACAAAAGCAACATCATCTGTTATTCTTTATTCGATGATGCACGTAGTGTCTCACTTTCTACTTTGGATGATCTCTGTTTTATTAATAGCGATTACAATTCCGATGGATGAAGGGCTTATCGGCACACTCGTGGGGGTATTTGTTGTGTGTTTGGCGCTGTTGGTTGTGTTCTTTAGAGGATATAAAAAAGGGATGGTTGTGAAAGTGTTTACGCTTTTACGCAAACTTCCTTACATCAAGAAATGGGCTTTGAAGTTTTATCAAAATAATGAAGAAAAGCTACAGATTATTGACGAACAGATTGCGCACTTACATGGCAATCAAAAACGACGCTTTTATAGCTCTCTTGGGCTCGAATTGCTAGCTCGTGTGATAGGTTGTCTTGAGATTTACTTTATTGTACAGGCTATGGGCTTTGACATTACATTTGTAGACAGTGTGATTGTTGTTGCTTTTTCATCGTTGTTTGCGAATATCTTATTTTTCTCTCCAATGCAGTTGGGGACAAGAGAAGGAGGATATATATTGGCTCTCAAATTGTTAGCTTTGCCTGCTAACTTAGGATTTTCCGTAAGTATTATTACCCGTATTCGCGAACTATTTTGGATTGCATTGGGTATGATGATCATGAAATTACAACCAGATGCAAGCAGTTTGCCTGCACTGGAAGAAACACCATTAAATGTAGAAGAAAATGTTTGATTTAAATAAAATAAAGGGAATAATATTTGATTACGGTGGTACGATTGATAGCAATGGTATGCACTGGGCTGAGGTATTGTGGAAAGCATACCAAGAGGTGAAAGTTCCTGTGTCATACGATGTTTTCCGCGATGCTTATGTGCATGGCGAACGTACATTGGCGCGCGTTCCGATTATTAAGCCTGAACATACCTTCTTTGATGTGCTGAAATTGAAGACAGAAATTCAAATAAACTGGCTTGTTGAAAACGGATTTTTGGTGAACGAAAACAAAAGTTTTGAATATTCTCTTGCGATTTCCAATCTATGTTATACCTTTGTTCGCGATGTTCATAAGATTGCTATACCTATTTTAGCGGAATTAAAGCGACGTTACCCTGTTGTAATGGTATCTAATTTTTATGGAAATCTTGAAACAGTATTGAAGGACTTTGGGCTATATGGCTACTTCGATGAGATTGTAGAATCGGCTGTAGTAGGTGTTCGCAAACCGGATGCTGCCATATTCGCTTTAGGCGTAAATAAGTTTGAGTTTAAACCAGGAGAACTTGTCGTGATAGGCGACTCATATACCAAAGATATTGTACCCGCAACCCAAATCGGATGCCAAACTATCTGGCTTAAAGGAAAAGGTTGGGGAGATGAGAAAGAAGGAGCAACAGCTGATGTTGTGATTACTAATTTTTCAGACCTTAAAGAAGTATTTAATTTATAAACACGACTGATATTGTTGATTCAGCCGAAATAAAATAATATAGATATAAACGTTTTATTATGGAAAAGATTCAAGTCAAAGAAGCTAAAGGTAAACTTGGCGTTCTTGTTGTAGGTGTTGGAGGTGCAGTTGCCTCTACGTTTATCGCAGGTACATTAGCTGTACGCAAAGGCGTAGGTCTACCTATTGGTTCTATAACTCAGTTGGCTACTATGCGTTTAGGAAAACGTGAAGAAAACCGTTTCCCTAAAATTAAAGATGTAGTACCTTTGGCAGATCTTAATGACATTGCTTTTGGCGGTTGGGATATCTTCGAAGATAATATCTACGAAGCAGCAAGACACGCAGAAGTATTGACAGTAGAAGATCTAGATAAAGTAAAAGACGAGCTTTCATCAATCAAACCAATGAAAGCGGTATTCGATCAAAACTACGTGAAGCGTTTACATGGTACTTGGGTAAAAGCAGCTCCTACAAAAATGGAATTGGCAGAACAAGTACGTCAAGATATTCGTGATTTCAAAGCAGCAAACAACTGTGACCGTGCAGTAATGATCTGGTGTGGTAGTACAGAAGTTTTCTTGCAAATGGAAGAAATCCACAAAGATTTGGCTAAATTTGAACAAGGTCTTAAAGACAATAGTGATTTGATCGCTCCATCTATGATCTATGCTTACGCTGCATTGTGCGAAAACGTAGCATATATCAATGGTGCACCAAACTTGACTGTTGATATGCCTGCAATTTGGGAACTTTCTGCGAAAAACAATGTTCCTATTTGTGGTAAAGACTTCAAAACAGGTCAAACAATGTTGAAAACAGTTCTTTCTCCAATGTTGAAAACTCGTATGTTGGGATTGAGCGGATGGTTCTCTACAAATATTCTTGGTAACAGAGACGGTGAGGTTCTTGACGATCCAGGTTCTTTCAAAACAAAAGAAGAAAGTAAACTATCGGTTATCGATAACATCCTTCAACCAGAACTATATCCAGAACTTTATGGTAATGTATACCACAAAGTAAGAATCAACTACTATCCACCTCGCAAAGACAACAAAGAAGGTTGGGACAACATCGACTTGTTTGGTTGGTTGGGTTATCCAATGCAATTGAAAGTGGATTTCCTTTGCCGTGACTCTATCTTGGCTGCACCTTTGTGTCTTGACTTGGTATTGTTTACTGACTTAGCTGCTAGATGTGGCTTTAGCGGTATCCAAAGCTGGTTGTCATTCTATTTCAAGAGTCCAATGCACGACTTCGAGCACATTGCTGAACATGATTTGTTTATCCAATCTGTGAAGTTGAAAAATACACTTCGTAAAATCATTGGCGAAGAGACAATGGACTATATTGATTAATTCAATAATATAAAATATCATGAAGGTGTGTTAGAGGTATTAGCCTCTAATGCACCTTCTTGTTTACTATAACAACATGAAAGATAAATTAATTAGTACAGATGATTTAAAAAAGTTACATCCTGCGCTTAGAGGAAAGCATGGTGATTTGTTGTTGAAAATCGTGTCGAAAGTTGCCGGGGTTGACAAAGCAAATCGTGTATATGATGATTCTAAGCACTTGGTAGGACTGCCTTTTGTTAATCACTTATTAGATGGATTGGGGATTAAGAGAATTGTAGATAATCCCGAAGCTTTGCAAAATTTACCTGAAGGAGCATTTATTACCGTTTCGAACCATCCTTACGGACATGTTGACGGGATTACTGCTATTAGTATCATGGGTCAGCAGCGAAACGATTATAAAATGATGGTAAACTGGCTTTTGAGTAACGTAGACTGTATGGAAGAGTATTTTATCGGCGTAAATCCTTTTCAGGATGGAAAATTGTCGGCTCGTTCCAGTGTAGCAGGAGTTAAGCAGTGTATGGCCCATCTGAAAGAAGGGCATCCTCTGGGATTTTTTCCAGCCGGTGCTGTTTCGAAGAATAAAATAACGCATATTGAAGACCGAGAGTGGCAACCTTCGGTTGTGAAACTAATCAAGAAAGCCCGTGTACCGGTAGTGCCAATGTTTTTTACTGGCTCTAATTCATGGATCTTCAATTTCTTGGATTTGATCGATTGG
>CAMTPD010000212.1 GCA_947074265.1 uncultured Porphyromonadaceae bacterium | reverse complement strand
TACAGATACACGAATCTGTTTAATATCTCCAATGTATCCGTTACGGACCAATTCCGAAGCATGTCTGAAATTACGCCAAGAGCGTTGCATGTTTCCTACTTGTAGTACACGATTGTATTTAGCAACGGCATCCGCCATTGCTCTACCTTCCTCAATACTATGCGCCATTGGCTTTTCTACATATACATCCTTTCCAGCTCTACATGCTTCAATGGTTTGTACAGCATGCCAATGATCCGGGGTTGCAATGATAACACCATCGATATCTTTGCGATCGAGTAAGTCTTTGTAATTTGCATACTGCTTAAAACCTTTGTAGGCTTTCCCCTTTGCTTTTACCGTTTCAGCCTCTACGATTTCTTGCATAGCTTGTAATTGTCTCGACTCACAATCCGAAGCAGCAATCAGATTTGCACGTCTGGCAAATTCCGGAGCAAGTGTCCATCGCCCTTGTGCTCCACATCCAATAATTCCTAAGTTGATTTGATCACTTGGCGCAATAAAAGAATTGCCGCCTAATACATGTCGCGGTACTATTGTAAGTCCGGCAAAAGCCAATGTGCCGCATTTGAGAAAACTTCTTCTAGAGATGTCTTTACTTTCGCTCATAGTAGCATTTTTAAGGTTTAATACATAATTGAAGTACATAGATATGATACATAGCCAAGGATATTATATCTATTACACTCTGCAATGTATGCAAATATTTTAAATAGTTGCAAAAAATAAAGATAAAGTATTGAATTTCATATCTAAAACAAAAGTAATAATCCAGTTGATATGATGTAAATTATCATTTTCGGTTGTTATACAGAAAGATGATAAAAAGTAAAATGTATGAATAAGTTTCAAACGGAAGAGGTTAGATGGGCCTATCGTGTAATTCGAGATTACTTTAATGGAATAGTTCCCAATGAAGATATGAACGATCATATGAATGTAAAAGCTGCATGTTTTGTCTCGCTTCATTCTCCGGTTGGAGCACTCAGAGGTTGCATCGGAACATTAGAGCCGGTAAGAAAAAATCTACGTGAAGCAATTCGGTGGAATGCATTAGCTGCAGCTTTTAATGATCCGCGGTTTCCTCCATTAGAACTACGAGAACTCGATACATTAGATATCTCAGTAGATGTATTGAGCAATATAGAGGCAATTACTTCAACAAATAGTCTAGATCCCCGTATTTATGGAGTCATTGTTTCGAATGGACATAAGCGTGGCGTGTTGTTGCCCAATTTAGATGGAGTAACTACTGTGCAGCAACAAATCTCTATAGCTATGCGTAAAGCCGGAATTGTAGAAGGGTCGCCGGTAAAACTAGAAAGATTTAAAGTAACACGTTATATTTGAAAGGATGAAAGAAGCCCGTTTTTATCAACAAACTAACTCCAATGTTGTAAAATGTCAGTTATGTCCGCATCACTGCATCATTCATGACGGAAAAGTCGGAATCTGTGGAGTAAGAAAGAATATTGAGGGCACATTGTATACAATCAATTATGGTGTTATATCTTCTGCGGCATTAGATCCTATAGAAAAGAAGCCATTGTACAACTATATGCTCGGATCAAAGATCTTTTCGATCGGGAGTATTGGTTGTAACTTACACTGTTCATTTTGTCAAAACTGGCAAATTGCACGAGCAGGAGTAGAGCAACTCGGAAATTATAAACCACAATACGATCCTAATGATATTATAGATAAAGCACTAGAGTTAGTGCCTTATGGAAATATAGGAATAGCATATACATATAATGAACCAACGGTTTGGTACGAGTTTATGCAAGATATAGCCGTATTGGCTCAGCAGCACGGACTAAAGAATGTTGTAGTAACAAACGGATATATCGACAAAGAACCATTGAAAGAGCTACTTCCATATATAGATGCATTCAATGTCGATCTTAAAGGTTACAATCAAGACTTTTATGCACGTTTAACGAAGTCAACACTTCAACCCGTTTTAGAAACGTTGCAAGAAATAGACAAATGGGGAAAACATTTAGAAATAGCATATTTAGTTATTCCAGGAGAGAATGATGATCTTCAGCAATTTGAAAACGCAATCACTTGGTTGAGTAGTCAACTTCACAATCCAATAGCATTGCATATTAATCGTTACTTTCCTTGCTATAAACTTAACACATCTCCCACACCGATCGAAACATTGCATCAATTAGCAGATATTGCTCGAAAGAAAATAGAGCATGTATATATAGGTAATGTGCATTAAATACATCTATTATGTTAGATACAAGAAATAATTTCGCACAGGGTCGTTTTTATTCTAACGATGAAGACGAACTAAGAACACTGTTTGCTGATGCTGTAAAAGACGAAAGTATAGATACATCGCTAAGCACAGTAAACATTATTGGCGGTATAGTGCCACATGCCGGTCATGTCTATTGTGCGCGGGAAGCAGTTCATTTTTTTGAGATTGTAAAGCAAAGTAAGCAAGTATTTGATACGGCTATTTTAGTCAATCCAAACCATACCGGAATGGGTTTACCGGTTTCTATCGATGATCATCAATATTGGCAAACGCCTTTTGGTCGAATAGAAATTGATAAAGATTTAGGCGAGGCAACAGACTTGCCTTTTGATACAGAGTCGCAGCGACAAGAGCATTCGGGGGAAGTGATTGTTCCGTATATCCAATATTTCATGGAAAATAATATAAAACTTCTACCCATTAGTTTCGGAGCTCAAAACAATGAAAATGCGAAAGTTGTAGCCCGGCGTCTTTACGATGCCTGTCACAGCTTAAAGCGCAAGGCCCTCTTTATAGCATCTTCAGATTTTAATCATTTTGCAGATGCACAAACCGGTGCAGAGCTAGATAGTTATGCTTTAGAGGCATTACTTCGTAAGGATACTGCTGCTTTCGAAGCACGAATTAAAGAAAAGCAAATCTCGATTTGTGGATATGGTGCTATACTGTGTTTACTTCATTATGCAAACTTAGTAGATCCGACATACAAAATTGCTATATTACGGCGTGGTCATTCCGGAGAAGTGCATCCGGCATCACAAGTTGTTGATTATGTTTCTATCTTAGTTTACAGTATTTAAATAGAAGTTATATGTGGACTGTAATATTAAATCTGTTGATATTTGTAGTGCTCGTTGCAGTACTCTATTATTTACAAAAGAAATACGTAAAGTTTGCCAAACGTGTATTCATCGCATTAGGAGCAGGTACTCTACTAGGTATCTGTTTGCAATGGTGGTATGGTACAACAAATGCAGTAACAACCGATACCCTTGAATGGATATCTATTGTGGGCGACGGATATGTTCGTCTGTTGCAAATGATTGTAATGCCATTAATCATGATCTCGATATTGTCTGCTATTGTAAACCTGAAAGAAGGAGGTCGTGATCTTGGACGGATGAGCGGATTGGTAATCTTTGTGCTTGTTTCTACAGCAGTAGTTGCAGCACTAATCGGGGTTTTTACGGCCAATATATTTGGCCTTTCAGCCGAAGGCTTACAGATGGGAGCAGGAGAAGTTGCAAGAGCCGATTATCTCGAAAGCCAGTTGACAGATTTAAATAACTCATCATTTGCTTCTCGCATTATTAACCTAATACCTGCTAATCCATTTCTAGATATGACAGGAAGTCGCGACACTTCTACGATTGGAGTTGTGATATTTTCGGCATTTTTAGGGGTTGCAGCGTTAGGAATTGTAAGAAAGAAGCCAAATTCTTTCGAAGTATTTAAAAATTTAATAAATTCGCTGCATGATGTTATTATGCGATTGGTAACCTTGGTGTTACGTCTTACCCCTTACGGAGTATTGGCATTAATGACAAAAGTAGTTGCTTCGAGCAGTATGGCAGACATACTTAACTTAGGACGATTTGTACTAGCATCCTATGTTGCGCTTATTGCCATGTTTGTGGTACATCTTCTTATTATTTCAGGATTTAGATTAAATCCGATGATCTATTTAAAGAAAGTTCTGCCGGTACTTACATTTGCATTTACATCTCGAAGTAGCGCGGGAACGATCCCGTTGAATATCGAAACCCAAACCGAAAAGTTGGGTGTACAAGAAGGCATTGCTAACATTTCTGCCTCACTAGGAGCATCGATCGGACAAAACGGTTGTGCTGCAATCTATCCGGCTATGCTTGCTGTGATGATAGCACCCATAGTTGGAGTAGATCCGATGTCTTGGACTTTTATCATAAAACTATTGGCAATTATCGCAATTAGTTCTTTTGGCGTTGCCGGCGTAGGAGGCGGAGCAACTTTTGCTGCTTTGATCGTATTATCGTCGATGAACTTCCCGGTAGGATTAGTTGGTTTGTTGATATCTATCGAACCGCTTATTGATATGGGACGCACAGTTCTTAATGTAAACGGAGCAATGACATAACGAGTGAAGTAAGTCTAATCAATACTAATGCAGGCAAGGCTTTCACTGGCG
>CAMTPD010000211.1 GCA_947074265.1 uncultured Porphyromonadaceae bacterium | reverse complement strand
TTCCCTACACGGCGCTCTTCCGATCTACAACAACCGATACGATACAGTTGCTGAAGTATTTAAACTAATCGAAGCGCTTGATGCTACTATTCTTTGGGATATCGCAAACGAGGTTTTTGATGAATCAAAACTATATACGTTGCTTTATAAAGCAGAGGAAGCTTAATTGTTTTTGGAAACTAAATAAAAAATCCCTGTTTTTGTCTGTTCGGTGAGACCGAGGCGACAAAGACAGGGATTTTATAGTTTCTATTGCCCATTAGAGGGACGAGTCGCGAAGAATAAGTAAACTTTCAGGGCCCATATTAAATAGAAGATCTATTATACTTAAATTGGGTAGAAAGCCATGCTTTTGCTGAAATACCTGGTAATATGGGATTGCTTTGAATTCATTATCCCAAGTATCGTAAGGCTTCTTCGGACTAATCTTCTCACGAAGATCTATAGCTTTTTCTTCAACTACCGATTGGTATTCGTGTGAATAACTCACATTGGGTGTGAAATCAATGAGAGAACAGATCATTTCACGAAGTTGTTCGTTGTAGTCGAAAAGGAAGTCGTATTTTTTCTCATAAAAGCCTACGAAGTCGTCTTTGTAATATTCAAAGAACGGCGTTGAATTGTAGGCCGATGAGATTGCATTCCAATGCAGATGACGCCAGTTGCCATGCTCGGCGATACGTATGTCGCGCGTTTTGCATTTCGGAGAGTCTGGCTTTTCAATAGGAATTGAAAGCGGCATTGCTCCATTTGCGGCACCGATCATACATCGGTTGCGAAATGTTTGTTTTACGTAGTTACAATCCGACTCGATGCAAACCTCTTCATAACTATATAGTTTAGCATAGTATTGAATCGAAGCCAGATATGCAGTTGAAAGATAAACTTTGCTCATGCGTGTTTCTTAGTTTTCCGACAGTGGTATTACTTGTTGTCGACTCTTGTAAACAGGCGGTTCCAACGGATTCTTCCATCGCCCCAACTTCTGTCTTTGTCGATTGACAACCATACCAATATCGGTTTTCCGATTACGTGGTCTTCAGGCACAAACCCCCAGTAACGAGAGTCGGCCGATTTGTGGCGGTTATCGCCCAGCATGAAGTAGTAATCGTATTTGAATGTAAATGTCGTTTCAGGTTTACCGTTGATCAAAACGGTTCCGTCTTCTTTAACTTCCAGTATATTGTTTTCGTAGTTGCGGATGCAACGTGTATACAATTCCAGATTTTCTTTTGTAAGGTTGATCGTTGCACCTTTTTTCGGAATCCAAAGCGGACCATAGTTGTCACGAGTCCAACCGGTGTTAGCTCCTAATGGATACAAATCTCCCGAGTTGAAGTTTGGTTCTACCATGATGTTCTTGACAATTCCCGATTGTTGAAGTTTCGTTAGAGCTTTTTGCGTTAAAGGAAGATCATACACGGGGTTAAATTGTCCGTTGGCATTGGGTTCGAATCCTAGTTTGGCAAGGTAGTTCAAGTCATTCGAACTAGAAACTAAAAAGCGATCGTCTACACTGATTCCTAATGCTCTAAACTGCTCTTCTGTAATCATTCCACCATTTGTTTGGATGAAATAATTAAGCTGCATGTCTTTTGGGTTTTCTAGTTTCTGCCCATCAATATAAACTTGATTGTTTATAATTTGAAGCGAATCTCCCGGCATACCGATACAACGTTTCACGTAGTTTTCACGTTTGTCGACAGGACGGTATACAATATCTCCGAAATATTCTTTCTCTCTCCAAACTGTTTCACGACCTTGCGTAAAGCACCAAGTATAGTAATCTGGGTTTTGGGCCTTTAGAGCTACGGTATCTCCGGCAGGAAAGTTAAACACAACAATGTTGTTGCGTTCTACCTCGCCAAAACCTTTGGCACGTTTGTAACCCCAATTAGGCCATTCAAGATATGACTTGGTATCTACAATAGGCAGTGTATTTTGTACCAATGGGAAAGAGATCGGTGTATTCGGAATACGCGGGCCATAACTTAGTTTGCTTACAAACAAATAATCTCCGACCAACATCGTTTTTTCAAGAGATGAAGTTGGTATTTGGTAGTTTTGAAATACAAATAAGTTGATAATATATACAGCAACCAATGCAAAAGTAATGTCTTCGATCCAATCAAAAGCACTGCGTATTGCAGGGTTCTTTATATTTCTCCAAGCTCTCCAATTGATATATTTGGTCAGGTAAAAATCGGCGATCAATGGCAAACCAAGCAGTAGCCACGGGCATGTAACCCACCACGTAAACAATAGATAAAGTATGGCTACAATGCCAAACTTGACCCAACTGCGAGTTGTAATCTTCTTCATAATGTTTTAAGACAATTGGTTATTATAATTTAAACATGTCTTGCATGCCCAAAAATCCTTTTTTACCAACAGTAAACTCTGCTGCAAGTACAGCTCCTAATGCAAAACCTGTTCTACTTTTTGCATCATGTTTAATGCTGATGTAATCTACTTCTGAGTCATAAATGATTTCATGAATACCCGGAACTTCGCCTTCTCTAATTGCATGGATAGCAATGTCGGTAGGCTTTTCTTCCGTTTCAAGATGCCAGTTTGTTTTACGATCGATGTTTTCGATGATTCCTTCGGCTAGCGTAATAGCTGTACCGCTAGGTTCGTCTAGTTTGTGGATATGATGTACTTCTTCCATCTTTACATCGTATGATGGGAAGTTGTTCATAATCTTAGCCAAGTATTTATTTAATGCGAAAAAGATATTTACACCTACGCTAAAGTTTGAAGCGTAGAAGAATGTTTTACCTTCTTCATTACACATGCGTTTGATTTCGTCCATTTTATCAAGCCATCCGGTTGTACCCGATACCACAGGAACTCCAGCCTTGGAACATTTCAGATAGTTATCGAAAGCGGTGTGAGGAGATGTAAACTCGATAGCAACATCAGCGCTTTTGAAAGCTTCTGAGTTCATGTCTTCAGGATTTGAAAGATCAATGATTGATACAATATTGTGTCCTCTGTCTTTTGCTATCTTTTCGATGGCTTGTCCCATCTTGCCGTATCCTACTAATGCTATATTCATAATATATCTCTGAAAATGTAAATATTAGTTCTCTTATATCCCACAAATATAAAGAAATTCAGTTAGATTTGCTTTTACAGAAATATAACTTTGTTAAAATGGAGCGTTTATTACAATACGCGTGGAAGTATAAGCTTTATGAGTTCAACCACACAGCAACCTTGGCAGGAAAGGAGTTTGTTATACTCGATGTTGGCATTTGCAATTCGGATGCCGGACCAGACTTTTTCAACGCAAAGATAAAGATCGACGATAAAGTTTGGGTAGGGAATGTCGAGATACACGAGCGTTCGTCCGATTGGTATCGGCACAATCATCATAACGACACTGCTTATAATTCGGTAATACTACATGTTGTAGAAACAGTAGACCGGGAAGATATTATGACTAAGAATGGGATTCTGATTCCGCAAATTCAGTTAGAAATTAGAGAAGATATTCGTAAAACAATAAATAGTTTGATGAACGATGGCTACAAGCTAAATTGTGCCGATCGGATTCACAAGGTAGATCGCATGACAATATCGTCCTGGATGTCTGCATTGATGTCGGAGCGCCTCGAACGTAAAATGAATGATGTGCTTCGGGTACATAAGCAATCGGTCAACGACTGGAACGAAGCATTTTTTGTAATGCTACTTCGAAGCTTCGGATTCGGTATCAATAGCGAACCCATGGAGCTTTTATCGAAAACACTTTCGTACAAACATATTTATAAGCATCGCGATTCGTTGTTACAAATAGAAGCTTTACTATTGGGGCAAGCCGGGTTTCTGGAAGACGAAACCTCTACAGATCTTAGTTATTTCCTGCTTCATCGAGAATACCACTTTCTAAAACATAAATACAACCTACACACATTAGACTCCTCTTTATTCAAGCGACTCAGAACACGGCCGTCTGGTTTTCCTCATATCAAGTTGGCCATGTTGGCAGCACTGCTTTACCAACATGAGCACCTCTTTTCGTGGACATTGGAACAAACTACAATTCGTTCTTTTTATCAGTTATTCTCTATCCATGCCTCTGAGTATTGGGATACGCACTATAGTTTTGACTACCCATCGCCCAATCAAAAGAAGCAACTCGGCAAAAAGTCGATCAACTCAATACTTATTAATGCAGTGATACCTACGATGTTTGCTTATGGGCACATGATGGGAATGCACAACTATATGGAACGAGCTCTTTATTTTATGGAAGAGCTAGATCCGGAAGAAAACTCCATAGTAAGACAGTTTTGCGACATGGGTATAGAGGTACGTAATGCTTCTGATACACAAGCTTTAATACAGCTACGGAAAGAATATTGTGATAAAAAGAAATGTTTGTTTTGTCGTTTTGGTATTAAACTGCTTTCCAAATAATTGTAAATTTGTAAAAA
>CAMTPD010000210.1 GCA_947074265.1 uncultured Porphyromonadaceae bacterium | reverse complement strand
GTCCTCACTCTGTTCATCCCCCACACATTTATATTACGCATGTGGTGTTGGGCTGAACCCACGGGGGATCTATATTTCCAAATAGATTACTATACAAGAGGCGTGAGCCTGAATTTAACCAAACGGAGCTTCCATCAGGTAGCACTAGTTGCAACTTTTGACCTAGAGGGGCGATGATTTCATTTTTCAATAACAATTGATCCCTTAAACCACTTGTTTTATTCATCAAAACGGATAAACTGAGCCCAACAACTAAAGCGATAGATGCCGCTATCCCTGAAATACGAAGCATCATGCTTTTAGAATACATTGGCACCTGCTTTCTTGTCTTATGTATTGAAGCACTTATTTTATTCCAAACTTGCTTTTTATCAGGAATAAGATAATCTACCTCCGACAATTGCATAGCCTCCCACTCTTCTTTAATTCTCTTCGAATATTTTTCATTCTCAAGATCATCGGCCAACCAAGCTTGTATATAAGCCAATTCCTCGGGTGTACATCTATTGGTAATGTATTTTACAAGAATTACATAAGGTATATTTTCAGTCTTCATTCTCTATGTTTTATATATTAGACACATAGAGGGTATAGCTACCACCAAAGAGACTCTATTTTTTTGTATATAAATAGAAAATAAATAATAAATACTTAGCTTTACTTGAATGCTTAAACAAATATTCCCGAATCTTTCTCAAAGCTATAGACATCTGGTTTTCAACAGTATTAACCGAAACACTTTTTAAATATGCTATTTCTTTATAGCTTAAATTTCCTTCTCGGTTGAGTAAATATATTTCTTTGCATTTATCAGGAAGTGTTTCTACGGCAAGAAGTAGTAATTGATAAAATAGCTGACGATCTACACAGTCTACGGATTTATTTTTGTCCAGTTCTATCTTGGCCCATTGCTCTAACCTCTCTTCTCTATTATCTTGATCTCGCAACACATTCAACACTTTATTCCGTGCACCATTATATAAATAAGTCTTTATATATTTTATTTCTTTATCTTGATAATCTTGCCACAAATTCACAAAAACATCTTGCACAACATCCTCTATTAAACAAACATCACGAGTATAATAATTTAGATATCTACAGACTACTTCGAAATAATTATTATAAATATCTTCCAAGTTCTTTTCATTGATTATCATGGCTTAAGATTTTTCGCATATACAATTGGATTGTCGATCACCTAAAACACTAGAAACAGACAATCTACAATATTAAACATTTATTTCCAAATATTATCCAATAATAGCTTCTAAAACAAATAAGGATCAGATATTATCTCTTATTTATTAATATCCATCAATACGAGAGAGAACGATCAATAGAGGATTGCTTCGCATAAATTAAGCTTAGACACGTACGTGTACACAACTTAGACAGGTATATGACAAGAATGCATCACGACCGTGTACACATCTTAGACACGTACCTGTCTAAGCTTAACTCTCACGACAACGTACCTTAAGCAATGCATTCGCAAAGATTATGCACCGAGAAATTGGATTTTGAAACGCGTATATCCGTCGGGATAGGATTTAAGGGAAAACGAACAATGGTGCGCCATGAGCACCTCACGGATAAAGATAAGGCCGATGCCTTGCCCGTTGGGTTTGGTTGAGAAGAAAGGGGTAAACAACATCATTTCCAGTTCGCGATCGATCGGAAGTCCGTTGTTGGCAATCTCCAGACAAGGCTTACCTCCTGCCCCCGTTTCGGTACGAATGATCACTTCGCCTTTACCATCGGGGAAACTCTCGATTGCGTTCTTGACAATATTGAGCAATACTTGTTCGAAAAGCGTAGCATCGAGTTGCACCGGCAGTGCCGTCTCACAGCAAGAAACACGAAAACGAATCTGCTTGTCGGCGCACATCATCTCCATAAATCGGCGTCCCGAATCGACACACTGGTTTAAGTCGCGACGCTCCAACTGCGGCTCCGGAATCTTAACCACCTCAGCAAAGCGCGTAATAAAGTTGCTCATCACAAAGCAACGCTCCGAACATATCTGAATCACCTCCTTTACATCCGTCATCTCCTCCCCTTCGAGGATATCGAGCACCGTATCAAGCGTAGAAGTAATTCCTGCCGTCGTATTATTCACCTCGTGAGCAATCATTCTGATCACCTTCTCGTAGGCTTTCTTTTCGGCCTTCTTCACCTCCTCGGTAATGCTTTCTATGAGGATAAACGGATGGGCAAAGCCCCGATCGAGAAACGACAACCGGCTGCAACGATAAATGTCACCGTTGCCGAGTACCTTAGCTTTTCCACCTATACGCAAGCGATCGGCATACGTATCAGCAATTTCACCTTCAATCTTAAAATGTGCCAAGTCGGAAATTACGGCAATACGTTCGCCTTGTCCTACCTGTGCACCTACTTGCGTATTGAGATAAGTAAGAATTGCGGCACGCGGAGCACAAATGCGTGCATCTTCTAGTTTTCGCTTCATTTGCTCTACATTTTTCTGCAAAATGCTCAACTCCAAATCTTGCACCTTCTCATCAGCAGCTCGTACTTCGGTTTCATTTGTTAGCTTCTGCCTCATCTGCTCAAGCTCTAGTTGAGAAACCGAAACACTAAGTTCGGCCTGTCGCACCTTATCCGTAGTTCCGGCTCCAAGACTATCGAGATACAATTCATTCTTCAACTCCGCACGCATTCGACTCAGCTTCATCGAGCTCACCTTTATCTGCATTGCCAAATCGGACAAGTAAGTTTGGTTGTTGATTTTCATTTGATCCAGTTTAAAGTGCTTGATCTTATACTCATCTTGCAACTTCTCATAATCCGACTCCAAACTGTGCAAGTCGAGTTTCAGTATAGGAGTACCCGCCATCACGCTATCTCCTACTTTGAGATAAGTCTCTACAATACGAGACGGTATAGGCGTTGTTATAATTTCCTCGAAAGCAGGAACAACCGTACCACTTGCAGTCATGCTGGTTTCAATCGTACCTATCGAAACCTCACTCAGCACAATGTCATTGATCGAAATTTGCTTCTGGAATGTATTTTTTAAGAACAGTAACAACGCAATGCCTATGGCTACACCGGCCAATACTTTCGCACCTCGCTTTACCACCTTTAATTGTCTCTCTTTCTTTGGTATTTCTCTATCCATGATTGTAATCGTACATTATTGATATTGTTCGCTTACTTAATGCAAAGCCTGTGCCAAAATCATAAAACACTGAATATCAATATACGCAACAACAAAACAGTGTACGATAACGGACATCATTGTACGGAAAGGGATAGCTTATAACGCAAAATCGCCGCAAGCACTACCTTTTCGGTAATCCTTGCGGCGAGTCCAAAACTTTATTATTTACTTATATTCATAAGCTACGATATGAAACTCCGGAGTATTACAAATGCCATACAGTGTTTTGTTTTTACTGTCTACAGCAATGGCAAATACTCCTTGATCCAGTGTATATATATCCTTCGGATTTCCATCTTTATCAAATGTAAAGACCTCATTCGCAAGAATACTATACCCTTCTTCATGCTCTGCACGTCCATTATACAACACAAAGAAGTCATCGCCAACACTAATCGGACTATAAAAGGCATCTCTTGTTTTATCTTTTACAGGACTTGCACCTCTCATGCCTCCTTCATTTCGTTCTTTAAACTCCGATATAAAATGAGATGGACCATGCATGCGCTTTTCCAACTTACCATCTTTATCTAAAACGTCAATTAAGTCAGTCCAGTTATAACAAACCAAAATCTTATCTTTCGCATTTGTCGTAAACGAAAAACGATATGCCTCAATCTTTTCCTGATCACTAAAAGCAATATCTGAAACAGGATATGCTCCAACCTCTTGGGTCGCACGTCCATTCGCATCAAACAAAACAAACTGTGACGAAGGATTAAAGCCGGCTCCCACCCATTGATCCCCAATTCTATAAACGTCTCCGGCTGTAGGCTTTTCAATCTTTACAGTTCGTAAAGGCTGTGGATTACTATTCTCGATAAAGTCTTTTGTTGAAAACTCAAGCAACTTACTTGTGACCATATCGTACAAGTGAATAGATACATCATCGATCTTCACAATAGAGGGATCAACCATTTCGGTCGGACCTTGACCCATCGAAATGCGTTCGCCAATCTTTTGCTTCGATTTCAAATCATAGATATGAATCATCTGTTTTTCTCTTGTATTAATTGTAAACAGCAAGTCTTCAAATACCCTCAAGCCCGTAGGTCTCAACACTTCATCCTCAAATTGCACATCTATACCTGTAAGTTCTCTTATTTTGGAAAAGTCATCACGAGAAATAACAGAACTATTCTCAAACCGAGAGGCCTCTTTACAAGAGGAAAATGTAAGTAGCAACGTAAAAATACAAGTCGTAATCATTGATCGTTTCATAAAATATTCAATTTATTTAATAAACTAACTTTCAATACTTAAGCTGAAAATTTT
>CAMTPD010000209.1 GCA_947074265.1 uncultured Porphyromonadaceae bacterium | reverse complement strand
ACATCCCATAGAGACTCTTGTGCCTTTAGACACTGAGTAACGATTAATATATATAATAAAGACCATGAAGCTAGTTTGCATATTTTATTGCAGCCCAACTTCATGGTACATATTCTCAATTAATTATTATTATTTGCTCTAATTTCTTCGGCAGCATTCAACAAGAAGCCTGACCAAATCTGATTGAACCATGTAGTATTATTTCTACCTCCAATCAGATAAATATTTTCGCCTACTGTTGTTGCATCAATATAACCTCTTGCTGCGTATGCTTCAGGTAGATCAATTAGTGCATCAACTAAGGTCCATGAATAACCAAAATCTACAGAAGTATAAATTTCGTTAGAAGCTACACCCGCTTCATTAAAACCACCTATTAAATAAAGGCTATTTCCATATTGCGTTATAGCGACACCTTCTTTTCTTCCAAAGACAGCAGAGCCATTTGCTGATGTAAGCGCCCAATCTGTACCATCTGTCATTGAGCTCCAAACAGCGCTGATTGTTTCATTATTTATGTCCTTACCACCAGCAAGCATCAAGCGTTCATTATAAAATGAAGTATAAGTATACGATCCGAATCCTTTAAGAGGAAATCCGGCTACAACAGTACCACCAATTTTATAAGTAGACAAATCAGATGTTGCTGCATAGAAGTATTGATTTCCTTTGTTTACAACAACAGAAAGAACCGGTTTTGTACTTTGTCCTGGAACGTAGGCTCCCAAAACAGAAGTAATTATATATGGAGCATTGGTATTTGACCAACTAATGCCATCATTTGAAACATAAAGCCCTCCTTTTTCCGTCTTAACAACGAATTGCTCTCCGAAACGAGTAATGGATTGCATTGTCGCATCTGAAGGGAAACCTGTAAGACTTTGTTGTGCCCATACAGACATGTTTCCGTTTTGTGTTTTGTATACAGAGGTTGTAGCACCGGAACGCACATAAGAATAGTAAACCCCATCTGAAACTTTCACTGTTTTTTGCCCATCAATTACGGAACCAAAAACATCATTTACAGTCTGATTCCAAAACATAGAATCAGGGTTAATTTGATGCACATTGATAAATGCCTTATAAGATTTTGAAGTCGTTAAATCAGCTGCATATACATTAAAAACAACTGGTTTTACAAAGTTTACAGAATCTTCGGTCTTCCAAGTGAATGTAGTGTCAACCGGATAAGACTCTTTCACTTCAATTTTTGATGCACCTTTGGTCGTAATACTACAAATTACATCTTCTACTTTTGTTCCAAAAGGAAGAGAGTCGCGATTATAGATTAACCCGGCTAATTGATCGATCGAGAATTTAACATCACCCAGTCCTTCGATCGAATCGTTCGATACTGAGAAATCATAAATTTGCGCGTCTTTCGACACCTCATACGTGATAGGCGTGTCATTATCCATACAAGACGTCAAAATAAGGCCCACACAAGCTGATAGCAATATATAAAAATTTCTTTTCATCAGAAAACAGTGATTTACTTTATCATCGGTAATTATACTAGGTTACAAAAGTAGAAACATTTTTCTCTTTCAAGCCTCTAATTCTAATATTTATAAAATTTTATATCCCTATTTCAACGAATAAAGAACAATTCTGTTACTTTTTATTGTCTCTTCACTTTTTATCGGTGCAACAAATGTCGGTGCAACAATACCTTTTCCTATACGAAATGGTGCATACTCTACTCGCGCTTCATCCCAAAGTTGCTCATCAATAAAACTTTGCAATAAAATACCACCTCCTTCTACCATCAAAGACTCAATCTTGCGATGCTGTAATTCAGATAAAATTTGAGAAAGTAAATTTGAACTAAAATCTACACAAATATATTCTACGGCAGATTTATCTTTCTGACTTCTTACTTCATTAAACACCAGAGTTTTTACACTTCCATCAAATAAGTGAAGATCGTCAGGCAGCTCCAACGTTTGATCCAATACAATTCGTATCGGATTTCGACCGGCCCAGTAACGCACTGTTAGCGATGGATTATCGAGCAATGCTGTATTTGTTCCAACCATAATAGCATCTACTTGACTTCTCAACTTATGCACCTCTCGTCGTGAAGCTTCATTTGACAGCAACAATGGCTTATTACCATCTCCTGATATACGACAATTATCCATAAATCCATCTGCCGTTTGAGCCCATTTGAGAAGTACAAACGGACGCTTTACTGTATGACAATGCATAAAGGATTTATTCAAATCATTACATTCTTTCTCAAGCACACCCTCTACAACTTCAACTCCAGCTGCACGCAACATGGCGATACCACGACCGGCAACTTGAGGAAAAGGATCTTTACTTCCAACAACCACCCTAGGTATCTGCATTCGAATGATCAACTCAGCACAAGGGGGTGTCTTTCCATGATGTGAACATGGCTCTAAACTCACATAAATAGTTGATCGCTTCAACAACTCTTTATCTCGAACAGATGCAATCGCATTGACCTCTGCATGGGCTTCTCCGCATTTTGCATGATACCCTTCACCTATTATTTTATTGTCGCATACAACTACAGCTCCAACCATTGGATTTGGAGAGACAAATCCAGCACCATTTCGAGCCAGCGTAATACAACGACGCATATATTTTTCTTCTATTTGCATATTTTCAATTGCATGATTAAAGATCGTTCTCTATTTTTGTAAAAAAGAGCAAGTCAATGACTCAATCCATTCAATATATCGAAGAGCAATTACAGGGCTTTTATCCTCCTGAAGAAATCAAGAGTTTTTCGAGAATACTTTTCGAAAACATCTGTAACATTCCTCCTTATCAACAAGTTTTTCACAAAGATATAGAAATATCCGAGTCGCAAAAGCAGAAACTACAAGAAGCAATAACCCGCTTGAAGAACCATGAACCCATTCAATACATTATCGGTTCAACCTACTTCTTCAATCGTGATTTCTTTGTCGAACCGGGGGTTTTAATACCTCGTCCCGAAACAGAAGAGTTAATGGAAATCATCGTCCGTGAAAATCAAAACAAGCCTATTCGCATTTTAGATATTGGAACGGGAAGCGGATGTATACCTGTCACTCTAAGCCTAGAGTTACCTCAAAGCTCTGTTTACTCTGCAGATATATCGGAAGATGCTCTTTGCATTGCACAAAAAAATATAGCAAACAACAATGCAAAAGTATCCCTTATCCATTGCGACATCCTGGATAACACAGCAATCAATCGCTTGCCTCAGCAACTCGATATTATTGTAAGTAATCCTCCTTATGTAATGGAATCTGAAAAAGCTGGTATGGAAAACAATGTTCTCGTACACGAACCACACTTAGCTCTGTTTGTTCCTGATGAGGATCCTCTTTTGTTTTACAATCGAATTGCAGATCTAGGACACATTCTACTAAAAGAAGGTGGTAAAATTTACTTCGAGCTCAATGCTCTTTTGGCTCAAGAGAGTGCAGAAATGATGATTAGCAAAGGTTATAAACAAGTAGAGCTGATCAAAGATATCTTCGGGAAATTTAGATTCCTTACAGCAACTCGATAGTTCGATTACATGAAAAAGGAAATTACTGAGGCTGAAGCCTTACACCGTTATGCAGCGTATTGCTCAAAAGCCGAACGCTGCATCTACGATGTTTTGACAAAATTAAACCAGACGACACTCGGTCAAGAAGCAAAAGAGCGTATTATAGCTCGTCTGCTCAAGGAACGATTTATCGATGAAGAGCGTTTTTGCCGTTGCTTTGTCAATGATAAACTTATTTTCAATAAGTGGGGAAAAACGAAGATCAAGATGGAACTAAAGCGTAGACACATTCCATCAAACCTCATCGAACAACACTTGTCTGAGGTGAATGCAGAAACATACATTGATGATCTTTCTCTATTGTTGAAAAAGAAAAAAGAGAAAACCACAGCAAAGAACAAATACGACTTGCAAAACAAACTCATCCGCTATGGATTATCTCGCGGATATGAAATGGCACAAGTTATTCAATGCCTTAAACAACTCGACCATGAATCTAATATTGATATTGAAGAATATCTGGAGTGATCTTCTTTCGCTATTCTTTCCCAATCTTTGTGCTGTTTGCGATTCTCCACTCATCAAACATGAGCAAGGAATTTGTTTGAAGTGTATTACTACCATTCCGCGAACCGGTTATGCAAATAAGCAAAACAACGAAACAGAAAAGCGATTCTGGGGTAAGTTTCCAATTGAACATGGAGCATCCTTCTTTCATTTCCACAAAGGCGAAAACAGCCAAAAGATCATCCATTCTATAAAATACAAGAACGATAAAGAGCTTGCCATACAAATGGGTGCTTTATTTGCAGTCGAACTGCAATCATCGGAATGGATCAAAGAAATCGATCTGATTCTCCCCGTACCTCTTCATAAAAAAAGACTTCGATCTAGAGGTTACAATCAGTCCGAACAAATTGCAATAGGAATATCCTCAATATTGAATATACCAAT
>CAMTPD010000208.1 GCA_947074265.1 uncultured Porphyromonadaceae bacterium | reverse complement strand
AAAGAGTCTATTCAAGCTTTTCTGGACAATAGAGATACTTTATATTGTCAAAAATATCCAAACGGGTTTACTCAAAATGACATTCAATATGCAGAAGTTTCGAACTCCGAACTTGTGCTAATCAACTATACTTCCGGAACAACCGGTTTTAGTAAAGGTGTAATGCTTACCGCCAACAACTTGGCTGGAAATGTAACCTATGCCCGCACGCTCGACCTACTTAATCGTGGTCAGCATGCACTTTCTTTTCTACCGCTTGCCCATGCATATGGCTGTGCTTTTAATTTCTTACTCCCATTAGCAAACGGTGTACATATCTATTTATTAGGAAAGGTTCCTACTCCAAATGTTTTACTTAAAGCATTTGCCGATGTAAAACCAAATATCGTAATCACTGTTCCGCTTATCATTGAGAAGATTTATAAAAATACAATTTTGCCAACCATCAGTAAGCCGGCAATGAAATTTGCACTAAGCTTACCAATTGTCAAGAATAAAATATATGCTAAGATTAGAAACAAACTGATCACTGCTATGGGTGGTAACTTTAGCGAAGTTATCATTGGTGGAGCTGCTCTTAATGCCGAAGTTGAAGACTTCTTGCATAAGATTAAATTCCCATTTACGGTTGGTTATGGAATGACAGAATGTGGTCCGCTTATTAGCTACGATCATTATTATGATTTTATCCCAACTTCTTGCGGACAAATTCTAAAAGGAATCATGGAAGTACGTATCGACTCTGACGACCCATATAACAAGATTGGGGAGATTCAGGTTCGTGGTGAAAACGTAATGATGGGATACTACAAGAACGATGAAGCGACTCAAAATGTATTTACCCAAGACGGATGGTTGAAAACCGGAGACCTTGGACGCATTGATGCCGATCATCGTATCTACATCAGAGGTAGAAGCAAAACAATGATCCTAAGTTCGAGTGGGCAAAACATCTTCCCGGAGGAGATTGAAGCTAAACTAAACAACCTTCCTTTTGTAATGGAGAGTTTAGTTATCGAACGCAATGGCAAACTAATTGCATTGGTTTATCCGGATTATGAAGCTGGAGATGCAGCCGGACTTTCTCAATCAGACTTAAATTCTGTTATGACAGAAAACAAAACTGAATTGAATAAAATTGTTGCACCTTATGAACGTATTGCAGAAATACAGCTTTTCCCAACGGAATTTGAAAAAACACCAAAGAAAAGCATAAAAAGATATCTTTATTGCAACTAAACTGATTTTGTCTTGTTGTTTAAATGCATACAGAAAAAGAATATGATTCATAAAAAAATATTTACTTTCTGTTGTACAACATATTCTTTTAATACATACATTTGCATCGTTATTTTAGAATATACAAAAGACCGTTTACCGTTTTAAATTAGAAAACAAAATGAAAAAGTTAGTTGCATTTGCTGCAGTTGTAGCAGCTGTTTCTTTCGCTTCTTGCTCGTCTAAACAAGCAGATTCTGCTTCATCAGAAGAAGTTGTTGTTGAAGCTACACCAGTAGCAGCGGAAGAAGTTACTGTAGTAGAAGAAGTTGTTGCTGACTCAGCAACAGTTGCCGCTGATTCTACAGCGACTACAGCACCAGCAGCTGAGAAATAATTTTCAGCATCAAAAAATTTAAATAGTCTGTATGCATGCATACAGACTATTTTTTTTACCAAAAGCGAATTATGAACAGAAAAGCAATAACCCTATTTAGCTGTGTATTAAGCATTCATTCAATGCATGCTCAATCCGTACAAGATAGCATTCAGACTTCCATACAGACACTACACCTCAAAGAGGTTGAAGTTACCGGCTCGTACAGAAAATCTCCGATACAATATGCTACGCAGACTGTTTCTATCAACAATAATCCATCTATCAACAGACTTAATGTTTCAGAAGCAATCGCCCAGCTTCCATCGGTAAATATTGGGATAGAAGGAGATATACGAAGAAGAGGTAATACGGATGTTAATCTTCTTTTCAACGGCATCCCCTTGTCTCTATTTGAAGAAAACAGAGGCGATGTACTTATTCTATTCCCCTCTTCGGCATTGAATAGTATCGAGACCGGCGACAACCTATTTGACTACTCTTTTGCAGACGGAGGGTCCGGGATCATCACTCTTACACCTTTTTCTTCGAAAAGAAAAGATAAATATTTGCAGCTAACCGGTGCCATGGGCACACATGAGCGTTACAATGCAGATATAAAAGGAGGAATCTCTACTAAAAAGTTCTTCTTTGACGCAGGCTATAACTTCAAGCGCGAATACAGACATCGTACTTTTAGAAAAGAGACGATCAACAATACCGGTACTGCTTACCAAAACAACAATGCCTCTGCACATCCGAACATCAATTTCGGCTATGTAAATACTGGCGTAAATATCAATCCGAATAATCAACTTGTATTTACAGGATTACTATTTGATATGAATTACGACCGTTTGGGCAATATTGATAATAAGAAATTAAAACCTGATGGTAGCGTTGCCAATCATATGATCCGCCAACGCGACAACACGCAAAAACAAAAAGCCTGGTCTATCGGTACCGAGTGGAAACACACATTTACCAAACTAAAGAATGCATCGCTGGATGCTGGTTTTAATTACGACAATTATGTATATGATGAAGACAACTACTTCAAAAACAAGAAACCTGACACAGAACAGATTCTTGCCCAGGAGGAGCTATTTATCAATCAGCAAAAACATCAATACATTGCACATGTACGATTCGAACAAGCCATTAATCCGGTTCTTTCATACTACGCAGGATATACGGGTAGATTTAAACGAGATGCTTATCGGGCCAATGGATATAAGCTCAACGAAGATGTATGGATTCCTAATGCTGCGAAGTGCGACACATTTGATCTAAACTCAAACATCCACTTGTTATCTTTAGGAACACAAATATCAAAGGGGAATATTCTGGCCAATATTTCTCTACAGGGAGATATTAGCACTCGCAGAATTGATTTAAAACATCAAGCCGAAACAACAAAACATCTCTTTACTCTACTTCCTCAAGTAATTATAACTTACTCTTCTAATAAGAGTACAACATGGAGTATTAGTTATTCACAACGCATCAATCGACCGTTGCTTCGTGATTTAAATCCATACATCGACACAAGCGATCCGACCTTTACTCGCAAAGGAAATCCTGATCTAAAAAACGAGCTTGTTCATTTAGCTCAACTATCAAATACCTCTCGATTCGGAACATTTACACTGAATCCGATTGTATATTATGCATACAGATCGAATCGCATTATGGACATTGCAGAGGTCGATAACAATAAAACGATATGGACTAAAGAAAATGCATCAAATACGCAAAGCGCAGGTATTGAGATCAACGCTTCATGGCAACCGTTCAGACAACTATTTGTATATCTAACGACAAATGGATATCACTACGAAATAGATGGGCAACGCCAAGGATGGGGCAAACGAAAAGGAGATTTTGCAATCGATGCTAAAGGTGGTGTTACTTATCTTCCATTTAAAAATACTCGATTTCAAATCGACGGATACTATACCGACAAACAACTTACACCTCAAGGAAGTATCTCTTCACTATACAGTGTAAATGCCGGAGTTTCTCAGTATTTATTCAACCAACAAATGTGTATAACTCTTTCTATTCAAAATATCTTCGACTCGATGGAAGAAGCAACAACTTTTGTTAGTGTTACAGAAACACAATACATCCATCGCAATCGCGATGCTAGAGCTTTTTGGGCATCCATTAGCTATACATTATAAAATAAGTAAGCGTGCAATATTCTTGATTATTGCACGCTTACTCTTGCTCACTTTAGAGCAAAAAAAAGGCTCTCAAATGAGAGCCTTTTTTATATCTGATAATTTGAAAATTATTCAGCAACAACTTCGAAAGGAATTTCTACTGAAACTTCTTTGTGAAGTTTGATAGTAGCTACATAGCTACCAGCTTCTTTAACAGAACCTTTGATAGCGATTAGCTTTCTGTCGATGTTGAAACCTGCTTTTTCTAGAGCTTCAGCAACTTGGATGTTACCAACTGAACCGAAGATAGTTCCAGTAGAGCTAGTTTTAGCACCGATTGTCAAAGTTACACCTTCTAGTTTAGCAGCTAGTTCTTGTGCATCAGCCTTGATTTTAGCCAATTTGTGAGCACGTTGTTTCAAGTTTTCTGCCAAAACTTTCAAAGATGAAGGAGTAGCGATGATAGCCTTACCTTGAGGGATAAGATAGTTACGACCGTAGCCAGGTTTTACTGTTACTACTTCGTCTTTGTAGCCAAGATTAGCTACGTCTTCTTTCAAAATAACTTGCATGTTCTTTATCCTCCTTCGTTAATTATTTCATCAAATCGGTTACATAAGGAAGCAACGCCAAGTGACGTGCTCTTTTCACTGCTTGAGCTACACGACGTTGGAACTTCAAAGAAGTACCAGTGATACGACGTGGAAGGATTTTACCT
>CAMTPD010000207.1 GCA_947074265.1 uncultured Porphyromonadaceae bacterium | reverse complement strand
GCTACGTGATATACACCAGGACGTACACTCTTTCCCGTCGCGACGCTCTTCCGATCTAGACGTCGAACTTGTTAGGATATGTATCGTTTTGTCGTCAAAAATACAAAGAAATTATTCATTCTCTATGCTTGAACACCGTGCAGTTGCAAGAATATGCAATGTTAGGGGTAAAAGCGTTAATCATTCTGCCATTTTGTTTGTTGTAACTAAAAGAATCGTTTGTTATAAAAATAAGAGTCATCACTAAATAATACTGTTGTATGAAAACTCCAAGATTACCCGTTGGGATAAAAGACTTTAAAGAATTAATTACCGACAACTATATATTTGTAGACAAATCGGACTTTATACGTGAGGTTATCGATGCACCGAAAGTAAACATCATTACGCGTCCGCAGGCTTTTGGTAAGACGCTCAATTTATCGATGCTTCGCTATTATTTCGAAAAGCCATATCCTCCTTGTGTGCATCACTTGCTCGATGAGCCGCAAGAATATTTCCGACTCATGGCATCGGCAGGTAATGTGAATGCCCATGCTACGGTAACGGATGAGAATACGAAACTCTTTGATAACCTTACGATTGTAAATTGGGTAGACTATCAGAAATACATGCACAAGTATCCTGTCATTTCCATTTCGCTCGACGACATCGGTAAGGGACCTATCGATATGTGTATGAAACGACTGGCAGAGGTGATGTCGAGAGAGTTTGAGCGTCACGACTATTTGCTATCCAACGACAGCGATACGTTTGAGATGGATCGTAAAGACTTTACTCAAATACTAAATCGCACCGCGTCGCCGTTTGTGTTGCAAAGTTCATTGTATCTACTGATCCGCATGTTGCATAAGTTCCACAATGAGAAGGTAGTAGTGCTTGTAGACGACTACGACAAACCTTTGCAAATGGCATTTACAGGCGGACATTACGACGAATTGAAAAACTTCTTGCAAGTGTTTTTCGAAACGGCTTTCCGCGACAATAGCATTATATTCAGAGGTATTGTATGTGGCAATTTGCTTATTCCGGACGAAACCGTATTGGGAGGTTTCGATGCGTTCCAGGCAGATACGTTACTCAACGATACCATGGACAAATCGTTTGGATTTACCGAAAGCGAAATGAAAGAGCTGCTCGATAAATGTATGCTCGAATGGTTGTATGAACCAATGAGCCATTGGTTTGGAGGTTTTATTTCGGGAAAAGGACATTTGTTCAACCCCAAATCGGTGATTGGATGCTTACAAAACAGCGATCACGACCTAAAGGTATATACGCTGAAAGATAATTGTATCATAAAAGAATTGCTGCAGATGTGTCCTTTCACTACCATCGAGATTATCAAATCGCTGCTCGAAGGAGATCATTTGGTTTCGTGAGTCAAAGATTTTGTCGACTTGCAGAGAGGCTGTCAGAACATGGAAAACTTGTTTTCGGTCTTGTACCATTTGGGTTATTTATCGGTAGAAAGCGATCTGGATAAAACGAACGAGGTAGAATTGCATCACCGATTAAAGATCACAAACTTAGAGTCTATTCAAGTAATCGCACAAATACTTTAAGTCAGTATACAGAGAAAGCGCCTTGCTACACAATGTATCGATAGAGATACACTGCTGTGCAAGGCGCTTTTCTTATATGTATACGACCGGATATCGCAATAGATGTGCTGTTTGTAGCTGAATGCTACAACTTGTGGCTGCTTAGATGAAAGAGATGTTTAGCGGTTCTCTTTCTACCAAACGGTGATACTTGAATGCCGGGTGTCCGAACATTACTGCTGCACCTACACGCATGTCGCTGTCTATCTTTAAGATCTCGGCTACTTCTTCGGGTTTTGCTACGGCATACATTTCGAAAAAGCCAGCCCAACAGGTACCCAGGTTGTGTACACTTGCCTGAAGACGTGCATATACCATACCCAAACGTGCATTGTCTTTTCCGTAATACTGGCTTTTAGGATATACGGAGATCAGTACGTGAGGAGCCCCTCTAAATACAATATCGTATCCTTTGTCGCGGTATACGCGTACCAATCCGCGGTAGGGTCTTACCCATGCTTCTCCGGCTTCGATGGCTTCGGCAAAGTAGTCTACGGTTTTGTCTGCCAACAATTTCACGGTTTCAGGATTAAGTACGGCCAGATAGGATACTTGCTGTGTATTGCGGGCTGTAGGAACATAGCGTGCCGCATCTGCAATGTCTGCGATAAGTTCTTTCGATACGGGTGTTTTTCTGTAGTTACGTATCGAACGAACCGAGCGCATGGTTGCTTTTACCGATTCGGGACAATTGATTACGTTGTTTGTAGATTCCTGATTTGAGAGTGGTACAAGTTGATGATCGAGAGCGCCTTTGTCACATACCGAAACACAGTGTCCGCATTTAATACATCCTTTGATACGTTCTGGTTTCAATAAAGGGCCGTTGTCTGTCATTTCAATAATTGAGGTAGGACACACCTTTACACATTTTGCACACTTTGTACAATCGGAAGAGATTTGTAGCATTGATTTAGTCTTGAGTTATTGCACAAAGATAGAAATATTTTCAAAGCTATACGGCTCAATATGGGTAGTACTATGTATACAATTAGGCATTGCGACTAACAAATGGTGGTTTATTTTGTTTCATGTATAGATTAATGCATTGGAATACTATGGATTATATAAGCAATATTCCCGATAAGAAAACAAAGAAAAGAGTAGTGATTGTGGGGGGCGGTTTTGCCGGTCTTACCATCGCTCAAAAGCTTGATCGAAGCAAATACCAAGTTGTTTTGATCGATAAACACAACAACCATCAGTTTCAACCGTTGCTGTATCAAGTGGCTACGTCTGGTATCGAACCTAGCGGTATTTCGTTTCCTTTTAGAAAAATATTTCAGAAGTTTCAAGATTTCCACTTTCGAATGGGAGAGGCCATTGCCGTGGATAGAGCAAACAACATGCTTGAAACGTCTATCGGTATTATCGAATAAGATGATCTGATTATTGCAATGGGATGCGATACCAACTACTATGGCAATAACAAACTAAAGGATATTACGCTGGCATTGAAGTCTACTTCCGATGCTTTGTATATGCGCAACTACTTGCTTCAAAACTTAGAGAATGCAATGAATACGTCTGATCCTGAATTGCGCAAAGAGTTGCTTACGTTTGTGATTGTAGGCGGCGGCCCTACGGGTGTAGAGATGGCCGGGGCATTGGCAGAGATGAAGAAATTCGTTTTTCCGAAAGACTATCCGGAGTTGAGCTTCGATGAAATGTCTATCTCTATTATCAATGGTGGCGATCGCTTGCTTGCTACGTTTTCGCCCGAACTATCGGTAAAGACCGAAAAGCACTTGCAGAATCTCAATGTGCATGTTGTCAATAAGGTATTCGTAACGAATTACGAAGATTCGTTACTCACGCTTTCTGATGGTTCGTCGTTGAAATCTAAAAATGTGATCTGGGTAGCTGGTATTACTCCAAACAGGATCGGAGGACTCGATGCTGCATCGATACATAAGAATGGACGTATCCTTACTGACAGGTATAACCTGGTTAAGGGTGAAAATAATATTTTCGCAATCGGAGATATTGCTTTTATCGAAGAGACACAAGGGAATCCGCAGGTTGCGCAAGTAGCTATGCAGCAGGCGGCAACATTGGTGGAAAATTTGAACAATGAGTTTGCACAGAAAAAGGTGTTTACCTATCATGACAAGGGGTCAATGGCTACTATTGGTCGTAATGCAGCAATTGCTGAAATAGGCAAACATAAGTTTAGCGGATTTATAGCTTGGGCTATCTGGTGTTTTATTCACTTGATTTCAATCTTTGGCCCTAAAAACAAATTGATTGTCTTTATCAATTGGGTATGGAACTATTTTACTTACGATCAATCGCTTCGTTTAATTATCAAGCCGTTGAAACGATCTGATTGTGAATTAGATTAAATAAAAAAACCTTCAAGTCGCATGTATCTAAACTACATGACTTGAAGGTTTTCTTTTATCTATTACAGAGGTTTGTTTTTACTTCTGCGTATTGTTTTCTTGCTGACTTTTCAAGAGATCTCGTATCTCGGTAAGAAGAATCTCTTCTTGTGTTGGTGCAGGAGGTGGAGCAGGGGCTGCCTCTTGTTTTTTCTTAAATATCGCCATAGCTTTGATAACAGAAAATATTGCAAAGGCTATGATAATGAAGTCGATAATTGTCTCAAGAAACGTACCATAACGAATGGCTACAGCTTCGTGTACTACTTTATCTCCTTCCATTACTGCATGCTTTATGACGATCTGAAGGTTTGAAAAGGAAACACCGCCTAAAAGAAGGCCGATTGGAGGCATAATGATGTCGCTAACCAGCGAGCTTACAACCTTATCAAATGCACCGCCTACAACTACTGCCACTGCTAGGTCGACAACGTTTCCGCCCATCACAAACTGTTCGAATTCGGATACGAAACTCACAACCTTTGTCTTTATTTATAGAAATAGAACAAAA